>OZ244967.1:5000000-5207524 GCA_965222695.1 Granulosicoccaceae bacterium
GGCATAGACAGCCAGGAGGTTGGCTTAGAAGCAGCCATCCTTTAAAGAAAGCGTAATAGCTCACTGGTCTAGTCGGCCTGCGCGGAAGATTTAACGGGGCTTAAGCTACATACCGAAGCTGCGGAAGCGTATTTTATACGCTTGGTAGAGGAGCGTTCTGTACGCCGTTGAAGGTATGCTGAAAGGCATGCTGGAGGTATCAGAAGTGCGAATGCTGACATAAGTAACGATAATGCGGGTGAGAGACCCGCACGCCGAAAACCCAAGGTTTCCTGCGCAACGCTAATCGGCGCAGGGTTAGTCGGATCCTAAGGCGAGGCCGAAAGGCGTAGTCGATGGCAAACAGGTTAATATTCCTGTACCACTTTATACTGCGATGGGGGGACGGAGAAGGCTAGATCAGCCGGCTGTTGGTGTCCGGTTTAAGCAAGTAGGGAGAATCTTTAGGTAAATCCGGAGATTCAATCCCCAGATGTGATGACGAGCTCTTTTTTGAGCGAAGTGATTGATGCCATGCTTCCAAGAAAATCCTCTAAGCTTCAGGTGTAAAGTGTCCGTACCCCAAACCGACACAGGTGGGTAGGTTGAGAATACCAAGGCGCTTGAGAGAACTCGGGTGAAGGAACTAGGCAAAATGGTACCGTAACTTCGGGAGAAGGTACGCCTCTGCTGGTGATGAGACTTGCTCTTTGAGCTGGTGGGGGTTGCAATAAAATGGTGGCTGCGACTGTTTACTAAAAACATAGCACTCTGCAAACTCGTAAGAGGACGTATAGGGTGTGACGCCTGCCCGGTGCCGGAAGGTTAATTGATGGGGTTATCTTCGGAGAAGCTCTTGATCGAAGCCCCGGTAAACGGCGGCCGTAACTATAACGGTCCTAAGGTGAGATATCGCACGCCTTAGTAAAACCAAACCATATGCGGGAAACTCCTCCAAAACTGCCCAGTACTCGTTGAATCACTGAAAAATTCCAAAAGGTTCAGTCAGACCTCGTAACGTTTTTCAGACGATGATTCAGCAGTAAAAATCTGGCAGACATGGGGACAATCCGCAGGAAAGACCTGGCGCATGCGCGGCAGGAATCCTCAGAGACTTTATGTTTGGGAGTACTAATATGAAGTTAGAAGCCCAGTGGATCGTCGGCTTTGTTGATGGTGAAGGCTGTTTTCGCATCAGCATCAACAAGAACGATACCCTGGCCCTCGGTTATCAGGTATTACCTGAATTTACCGTAGTGCAACACGAGCGGGATGTAAAAGTGCTGAATGCACTTAAAGCATTCTTCAAATGTGGGGTAGTACGTGTGAACCGCAAAGATAAGACATCCACGCGGATGGCATATCGGGTCAGAAACGTTAGACATTTACTGGATATAATTTCACCCTTCTTTCTGCAACATCAATTGAAAACAAGCAAGAACGTGGAGTTTCGCAAATTCCGCAAGGTGCTGATGTTGATGGACCAGGGGAAACATTTGACAGATGAAGGTCTTGAAGAAATTCGAGGCATCGCTGGCCAAATGAACCGAAAAAAGAAGGTGTAGTACTTAAGAGAAAGTCCGACTTTTCTGGAAACAGATAAGAGAAATCGAGCGAAATTCCTTGTCGGGTAAGTTCCGACCTGCACGAATGGCGTAACGATGGCCACACTGTCTCCACCCGAGACTCAGTGAAATTGAAATCGCTGTGAAGATGCAGCGTACCCGCGGCTAGACGGAAAGACCCCGTGAACCTTTACTACAGCTTTGCGCTGAACATTGGGCCTATTTGTGTAGGATAGGTGGGAGGCTTTGAAACCGGAACGCTAGTTTCGGTGGAGCCACCCTTGAAATACCACCCTGGTAGTTCTGATGTTCTAACCCAGGTCCCTTATCGGGATCGGGGACAGCGTATGGTGGGTAGTTTGACTGGGGCGGTCTCCTCCCAAAGAGTAACGGAGGAGCGCGAAGGTACCCTAAGTACGGTCGGAAATCGTGCGGTTTGTGCAAAGGCATAAGGGTGCTTGACTGCGAGACAGACACGTCGAGCAGGTGCGAAAGCAGGTCTTAGTGATCCGGTGGTTCTGTATGGAAGGGCCATCGCTCAACGGATAAAAGGTACTCCGGGGATAACAGGCTGATTCCTCCCAAGAGTCCATATCGACGGAGGAGTTTGGCACCTCGATGTCGGCTCATCACATCCTGGGGCTGTAGCATGTCCCAAGGGTATGGCTGTTCGCCATTTAAAGTGGTACGCGAGCTGGGTTTAGAACGTCGTGAGACAGTTCGGTCCCTATCTGCCGTGGGCGTTTGAGATTTGAGGGAAGCTGCTCCTAGTACGAGAGGACCGGAGTGGACGTACCCCTGGTGTTCCGGTTGTCACGCCAGTGGCATTGCCGGGTAGCTACGTACGGACGGGATAACCGCTGAAAGCATCTAAGCGGGAAGCCCCTCCCAAGATGAGATCTCACTGGAGCCTTGAGCTCCCTGAAGGGCCCTTGAAGACTACAAGGTTGATAGGCTGGATGTGGAAGCACAGTAATGTGTGAAGCTAACCAGTACTAATTGCCCGTGAGGCTTGACCATATAACACCCAAGAGGTTGTTATAGGTAACAAAGATTGAGCCTAACTATCAGACTTTATAACTCCCAGATTTGAGACGGTGTGCGGTTTACATTAGTAAACCGCGGATCGTTTAACCGGTTCTCCCGGCGGCCATAGCGTTTGGGTACCACCCGATCCCATCCCGAACTCGGAAGTGAAACCGTTCAGCGCCGATGATAGTGTGGGGTCTCCCCATGTGAAAGTAGGTCACCGCCGGGGTTTAAATCGCAGCCCTGTACCTGATAAGGTACAGGGCTTTTTTACCGGATTAAGATTAATTTACTGCTCGGTTGACTACATCGCTGAATTTCTCGGCATTCATAAATCCAACAACCCTGGCGTTTCTTTGCTCAGCGCCTGCCTTGTCATAAAAAATAATAGCCGGCGGCCCGAACAGGCCAAAGTGTTTAAGCAGGGCTTTATCTTTTTCATCGTTTGCCGTGACATCGGTCTGCAGCAGTACCGTATCCGCAAGGGCGTTTTGGACGCCGGCATCCGAGAAAGTATAGGCTTCCATTTCTTTACAACTGATGCACCAATCGGCGTAAAAATCCAACATCACTGATTTGCCTTGTTGTTTTGCGTTTTCGAGTTCCGTTTGCAGTCCTTCGACACCCTTGATTTGCTTAAAAACCAAATGTTCGCTGCCTAGTGTTCTGCCTGTGCCGCTTCCGGCGCTAAATACACCCTTTAAGGGAGTAATGAAGCCGGTTCCGCCGGATGCTGCGCCGATTAGCAGCATGCCACCATACAGAACCATGATTAGCCCGAGACCCTTCCATAGCTTGGCCCATCCGGATTTGTTGGGCCGGATCGGCTCGAATGCTCCCATATAAACACCTGAAACGATAATCAGTGCTGCGGCCATTGCCATAATGATATACAGTGGCAGAATTCTTTCCAGCATCCAAATAGCGAGCGCGATTAAAAGTACACCGAAAACGGATTTGGTAGCATCCATCCAGGCGCCTGCCCGGGGTAGAAACTTACCGGCGGAAACACCGACCAGAATCAGCGGCACACCCATGCCGATACTCAATGAAAATAATGCGACTCCGCCTATAACAGCATCACCTGTCTGAGCGATGTAGATCAACGCCCCGACCAATGGAGCGGTTACGCAGGGACCAACGATCAATGCGGACAAAAACCCCATTACTGCAACTCCGGCAAGAGTGCCGCCTTGCTGTTGATTGCTCAATGCCGTAAGCCGGCTTTGAATGGCTGTCGGCATTTGTAACTCGTAAAATCCAAACATTGACAGGGAAAGGATAATAAACAGCGCCGCAAACGCGGTAAGTACCCACGGATCCTGGAAAATAGCTTGTACATTTTCACCGGATAGTCCCACTATGACACCCGCTACCGTGTAAGTCAGTGCCATTGCCAGTACGTAAACCAGCGACAGAACGAAAGCCTTACGTGTGGTTATGGTTTTTCCATGGCCCGCGATCAAACTCGACAGGATAGGTATCATCGGAAATACGCAAGGCGTAAACGCCAGCAGAAGACCCAGCCCGAAAAAGCTCAGAATAATTCCCCACAGGGTACTGCTGAATAATGACTGCGCTATCTGGTCCTGCTCCGACAGAACCGGTTGAGCAAAATCGGCAGAATCAGGGGGCTGCCCGGCAGCTTCGGCCGTGGATATCAGAGACCAACTGACCGGAATCTCTTTTTTGATTGGCGGATAGCAAATACCCGCCTCCGCACAGCCCTGGTAGGTCAGGTGTAACGCGCCCTCACTCGTCGATGTGGCATTGATGAGCGGTACAGAGGCATCGACATTGTTATGAAAAACCTCAATTTTGCCGAAAAAAGGGTCATCTTTGATTTCCCCCGGGCTAAAATTCGCATTGCCCAGGCGCGCGGATCCGGCATCGGAGAGATCGAAGGCGAATTTGTCCTTATAAAGATAATAACCCTCGGCTATAGCCCAGCTTAGGTTAATAGCACCGTTTTCGGTACTGACGACTGACGGAACGAAAGCGACATCCGGGTCCAGAAATTCTTCATCGCTGCCGAAGCCACCAACGAGAGCGCCGCTTAATTCGGCGAGAGAGCTTTCGCCACCTCCCGTGGTATCACTCATTGCCGACAGATTTTGTTCGGAAGGTTGATCTTTGAGTGCGAGAGTAAAGGGCAAAGTCATGGGCGGATAGCAGATGCCGAGGTCTGCGCAGCCCTGAGAAGTGACATCTATCTCTATATTCTTTTTACCGGCTGCCTGTTTAACCGGCTGGGTTATTTCCACCGATCCCCGGTAAGTTTCCACCTTGCCGAAAAACTCATCTTCCTTGACCTTGCCTGGTGGTGATTTGAGTTCATCAAGTTCCACTCCCTCGGTTTTGGAGACTACCTTTATTTTGTTTCGATAAAGGTAATAGCCTTCGGCTATATCGATAGTGATCAGGATCTGATTATCATCATCGACTCGAACACTGGTCGCAAACGCTTTTTCCGGTTCCAGCAACTCGTCTTCATCCTGAGCGAGGGTCGGCAGCGTCTGCAATGTGAGCACCAACAGCGCCAGGAACTTTAATATTTTATTCATTCCGATTCTCTGAACAAATTCGTCTTACCGCTTACCCGGCATGATCGCCCCGGCAGTTGTTTGAACAGCGGAAGATTATGAAGTTCACGCACTTTTTTTGCCATGTTTAAGAAGTGATAGACAAAAGGAGACTTCGCAAGGGTTCCGGCCATCCGGTGCCAGCGGCAATGTCAGCGTCTGCACACTGGCGGCAGATCAAAATAAACTTGTATTTCATTCACTGAGCCATACTATTGAGTCTCAGCTGTCGCCGGAGAGTCAGGGTGTTCCCGATCGTCTTTTTTTTGTTTATCTCCATTCCGATTATCGAGATTTTTCTCCTGATCAAAGTCGGCAGCGCCTTGGGTGCCTGGACCACCATAGCAATCGTCATACTGACTGCGGTGATCGGTACCTTGATGCTGCGTGCACAAAGTCTGGCGACCATCCGATCGGTCCAGAATAAGATTCATTCGGGTGAACTGCCGGCCACCCAGATGTTGGAGGGCGTCGCGCTTCTGATCGGCGGTGCACTTCTGCTTACACCCGGATTCATGACCGATGCGGTGGGGTTTTTCTGTTTATTCCCGCTGACGCGGCGTTGGCTGGTGAATAAAATCGTTTCCAATGCCAATGTCATGGTGTACCAAAATATTGATGAACGGTCTTCCGTGAATGTCCGTCCTGACCGGTCAGGCTCCGGACAGCAATCCGACGCAAACGTGATTGACGGTGAATACCGCCGCGAAGACTAAATTCATCCCAGAAGCTCCTTTAATAAAGAAATTTTCCCCGGCCACCCTTGATTTTGATCCTTGGATCGCTATTATTAGCACTCGATTGAGAGGAGTGCTAATAAACTCCACGTTTTCACTAAACCCTTTTCAGGAGAAATTCACAAATGAGCATTCGTCCATTACATGATCGTGTGGTCATAAAGCGTATGGAAGAGGAGCGAACCAGCGCTGGCGGTATCGTGATCCCCGATTCTGCAACCGAAAAGCCGATTAGAGGTGAAGTCGTTGCAGTTGGCAAAGGCAAGATCAACGAAAATGGCGATGTACGTCCTTTGGATGTCCAAGTAGGAAATCAGGTTCTTTTTGGTAAGTACTCAGGGACTGAAATCAAAATTGATGGCGAAGAACTGCTGGTGATGCGCGAAGATGACATCATGGGCATTTTCGAATAAGGCCATTTAATCCAGCTTACTGATTAATCAAGATTTTTGAGGAAAATAGAATGAGTGCAAAAGACGTACGATTTTCGGATGATGCGCGTGGCAAGATGATGCGCGGCGTAGACATCCTGGCAAATGCAGTAAAGGTGACCCTGGGGCCCAAAGGCCGCAACGTCGTATTGGATAAAGCATTCGGTGCACCGAATGTGACTAAGGACGGTGTCACTGTCGCCAAAGAAATAGAGTTGGAAGACAAATTTGAAAATATGGGTGCGCAAATGGTGAGGGAAGTGGCTTCCCATACCTCAGACGTGGCCGGTGACGGTACCACGACCGCGACCGTATTGGCTCAGACAATCGTTCGAGAAGGTCTGAAGTCCGTAGCAGCCGGCATGAACCCGATGGATTTGAAACGGGGTATAGATAAGGCCGTAACAGCGGCGGTAGCGTCTTTGGCTGAAATGTCTCAGCCCTGCAATGACGCCAATTCCATCTCACAAGTCGGTACGATTTCCGCCAACAGTGATGTAAGTATCGGGCAAATTATTGCCGATGCCATGGAAAAAGTCGGCAAAGAAGGTGTGATTACCGTTGAAGAAGGTAAGTCATTGGACAATGAACTGGATGTTGTTGAAGGCATGCAGTTTGATCGCGGATACTTATCTCCATACTTCGTTAACAACCAGGAAAACATGAGTGCCGAGCTGGAAGAGCCTTATGTACTTCTGCATGACAAAAAGATTTCCAATATCCGGGATTTGCTGCCAACTCTGGAAGCCGTCGCCAAAGCCGGTAAGCCTTTATTGATTATCGCGGAAGATATCGAAGGGGAAGCCCTGGCGACACTGGTTGTGAACAGCATGCGCGGTATTATCAAAACCTGCGCGGTCAAGGCACCCGGTTTTGGTGATCGCCGCAAGGCCATGTTACAGGATCTGGCGATTTTGACCGGTGGGCAGGTCATATCCGAAGAAGTCGGCTTATCCTTGGATAAAGTCACGCTGGAAGATCTGGGTACGGCCAAACGCATTACCATAGACAAAGAAAACACCACTGTAGTCGACGGTGCCGGTGAAAAATCCGAAATCAATGCACGTGTAGATCAGATTCGCGCCCAGATCGAACAGTCAACTTCCGACTACGACAAAGAAAAGCTCCAGGAACGCGTTGCCAAACTGGCTGGCGGTGTAGCGGTGATTAAGGTCGGTGCGGCCACCGAAGTGGAAATGAAAGAAAAGAAAGACCGTGTTGATGATGCATTGCATGCTACTCGCGCTGCGGTTGAAGAAGGCATAGTACCCGGAGGTGGAGTCGCCTTGATACGTGCCCGAGCAGCAATTGCTGATTTGGAAGCTGAAAACCACGATCAGAAAGTGGGTATTGATATCGCCCGTCGCGCGATGGAAGAACCGCTTCGCCAAATCGTTGCCAACGCCGGTGTTGAAGCCTCCGTTGTTGTCAACAAAGTGGAGGATGGTGAAGGCAACTACGGCTATAACGCCGCAACCAATGACTACGGTGATATGGTTGAGCTGGGTATTCTGGATCCGACCAAGGTAACCCGTGCAGCATTGCAAAATGCCTCGTCTGTCGCCGGCCTGATGGTGACAACCGAAGCGATGGTTGCTGAGCTGCCTAAACCGGAAGCGCCTCCAGCCCCGGGCGGCATGGGTGACATGGGCGGCATGGGTGGTATGGGCGGTATGATGTAATCCAGCCCTTCATCTAAATTTCAAGCCTGAAAAGCCTCGTTCATTGAACGGGGCTTTTTTTTGCACGCAAATTGCTAAATCTGACAAAGAAGCAGTCGCCGCCACTATTGAAGGAAAAAGCCGTGCAGATAGATACGTTTACAGCAACAACACAGGAGCTGAATAACCCTATAGTGTCGATCCTATTTGCCGATAATCAAGTGATATAGGCGTCTTAAATTTAACTTCGGACCTTCAATTTTGCACCTAAAAGCCCTGTTAAATACCATTCAGCGCTCCCAGTCGGCCCGCACGATCGCGTTCTGGATATTTACGTCTCTGCTGATTGTTCAGGGATTACTATTCGTTCCCTATCTGTGGTCTTATGAGCAGGATCTGTTGAGCATTCTCAGCTCGTCCGAGCAGGCAAAACTGAATCTGACACTGTCGAAACTCGACAACAAGAAAGACATCTTCGAACTGGAAGGACACGGGCGGCTGCTCGGCGCAACAATTTCGGATAAAAGCAGCGGCAAAGCCTATTTGTTCGGAAGGATTCCGTCAGTTCGTCCGGAAGCAAGATTTATCGGTAAGACCCAGATTCGAACGGATGAGTTGGCCGATGTTGTCTGGTCCACGCAAAACAAGCTTGGTCAATTTATTGTCGCTGCTCATCTCGATGTCTCCGGCATTCGCAGCGAACTCAGGGCACAGGCTGTCAGGATGCTACTGTCTGCCTTGGTCGTCAGTTCGATTATTTCTCTGGTCGGGCTCTGGATCAGTATTCGATCCTTTTATCATCCACTTGAGCATGTTATCGGCCTGTTGCGTAAAAGTCGCCTGGAAGGCGATGAAAGCATCACTAGCCCTGAAGAGCAGAACAATTTAACTGATTTTTCCGGTCTGATCGAAGAATACAATTGTTTGATCAGTGATCAGCGAGAAGCTGACCGTCAGGTTAAAGTCAAACAGCAATACCTCGAATACACGGCACATCACGATCCGCTGACCCATTTGCCCAACCGTTTGATGTTTGACGAGAAGTTACGCAGTGTTGTTTCAGAGTCACTGCAGAACGATCAGCCGTTTGCAGTTTATCTGCTTGATATTGATAACTTCAAATTTTTTAATGATCAATACGGGCATGACGTCGGCGATAAAATGGTCAAGGAAATCGGTGGACGCCTGTTGGCCATGATGCGCGATGTTGACACCGTCGCCCGCCTCGATGGAGATGAATTTGTTGTTTTGCAAAAAGACGTTGCCGACCGGGAATCCACTGAAGATGTCGCAAACCGGCTTCTCAGTATTTTATCAAAATCGTTCGAATACCGTGGCTTTACCTTGAAAACCACGGCTTCTGTAGGGGTGTCATTCTTCCCCGATGATGTGCACGTCAGTCAGGACACGACCCAGCTTTCCGAAGAAATTGTCAATAATGCTTCAGTGGCTTTGCAGGAGGCAAAAATAAACGGCAGAGGGCGGTATCAGATCTTCAATGAAGCGATGCGCAAACGCATTACCGAGCGCATGACGCTGGAAGAGTATCTGAAGACCGGCATGACTGAAAAGCAATTCGAAGTCTACTATCAACCCAAGGTCAATATGCAGACCGGCGAGGTGATCGGCTCCGAAGCCCTGGTTCGATGGCACCACCCGACATTGGGCAATATTCGGCCCGATATTTTTATACCAATCGCTGAAGAGAGCGGCATCATCATCCCCTTGGGCGAATGGATATTGCGCACCGCCTGCAAAGACACGCTAAAGTTGAAGGAGAGAGGTTTAGGTGATTTACAGGTGGCGGTGAATATTTCCGCGGTACAGTTCACCGGCGGTGATCTTTTGCCCATGGTTAAGAAAACACTCGCGGAGACTCAATTCTCAGCCGAACAGCTTGAGCTGGAAATTACCGAAAGCGCGGTTATGCATGATCCCGAAGATGTCATTCGCTCACTGCACGAATTGAGTCGCTTCGGAATCAAACTCGCGATAGATGATTTTGGAACCGGATATTCCTCTCTGGCTTATTTAAAACGCTTCCCCGTGGACACGCTTAAAATTGACCGGGCGTTTATCAAAGACATATCGCGTGACAGTGATGATGTGGTCATTGTCGAGGCTGTTCTCGGGCTGGGTAAGCACTTTGGATTGAAGGTTGTGGCCGAGGGTGTTGAGGATAAAGAACAGTTAAATTTCCTTCGTCAGCAGGGGTGTGATATTGCCCAGGGGTATCATCTGAGCCCGCCGCTGGCCCTGGATCAATATATTGTCTGGCTGGAAGACTGGAATGCCGAGCGCAGGGTCGTAGAACAGCCGTTTGAGACAACAAATTCATCCGAATCTTCGGTCGTTCACCTTCACAAAGGTACTCGCAAAGGGTAGAGAAGCCCAACCCGCTTTGTGCAATATCCGCTCAAAGCAGGCACGGTCCGCGCCTCTGCTAAAGCGGCGTGACGACTGGACAAATTCACCTTAGTTCACCGAAAATGGCCTTTACACAGGCGGAATACCCTTGATTCTGGTCGGCAAGTCCATAGAATTCAATAAGTTAATAAGATCTTAGAGCCTGTTCAAGGTCTCTGGGTCGTCGCGAGAATACGCTGAATTCGCAGTAGACACAGAGATTTTGAACAGGCTCTTAGTCGATCCAGGTTGTTTGGATCCGATCATCAATATCCCTATCGGAGCAGTAGATGTCAGCACAAATTTTGAATTTTGATTACCCGCGGACCGAGGATGTGCTCAAAGCTCAGCCGGTACTTTCTCCGGAAGAACATGATTCTCTCGTATCGGATATCAAAAGGCTTCTCAAGCAACAAAACGCCGTTCTTGTCGCACACTATTATACCGATACTGAGCTGCAGAAAATTGCCGATGAAACAGGCGGCTGTGTTTCGGACTCTCTCGAAATGGCCAGGTTCGGACACGAGCATCCGGCACACACTCTGGTGGTTGCAGGTGTTAAATTTATGGGGGAGACGGCGAAGATTCTCAGCCCTGAAAAACGCGTGATTATGCCAACTCTGGAGGCTACTTGTTCACTAGACGAAGGCTGTCCGATCGATGAGTTCGATGAATTCTGCAATCAACACCCCGACAGGACAGTCGTTGTTTATGCTAATACAAGTGCCGCAGTGAAGGCTCGTTCGGAATGGGTGGTGACATCAAGTATCGCCTTGGAACTAGCTCGTCACCTGCATGAGAAAGGGGAAAAAATACTTTGGGCTCCGGATAAATATCTCGGAGGTTACGTGCAACGTGAAACCGGAGCTGATATGTTGTTGTGGGATGGTTCCTGTGTTGTCCATGAGGAATTCAAATCCTACGGGATGAAGAAATTACTAAAGCAGCATCCGGGTGCGGGTCTGTTGGTACATCCCGAATCATCCCAGGAAATGATCGACATGGCGGACGCGGTTGGTTCGACATCGCAATTGATCGCCGCGACCAAAACACTGCCCCAGGATACCTTTATCGTCGCCACTGACAATCAGATATTTTACAAAATGCAACAGGCGTCTCCGGGCAAGACTTTCGTTGCCGCGCCTACCGGAGGCAAAGGTGCAACCTGCAGAAGTTGCGCGCATTGTCCGTGGATGGCGATGAACAACCTTCAACGGCTGAAATCATCGTTGGAAGGCAGCTCCGATTCGGATAACGAAATTCACGTTGACGAAGCCACTCGGGTAAAAGCCGTAAAGCCGCTCGATCGAATGCTGGCATTCAGTAAATCGCTGAAAAACAGATAATTCAATATTCTTCAGTAAGGGAAAATATTTTGATTAAACCGTTTAGCCGGGCGGGATGAATCTGGTATCCACTACCAGGGTTGTAATAAATTTCAGCGCGTCACGGCGGGCAATACCGTGAATTGATTTATACACTCATCAAGAGGGCATGAACAGAAGCGGCTGATCGGGTCTGAATCACTACAGATCAGCCGCTTCCGGAATTTTCAATGGTGGGTTTACTTATTAAACAAATTTTTCGCCATATCCACTATACCGCCTAAGCCGCCGACCGAGTCAAGCAATTCTCCTCCACTGCTGCCTTTGTCGATCATTTGAGGAACTGCTTCGGCAAGGCCTTCTGCGGCCTGTTTTGCATCCACATTGAGCTTTGAGGCAAATTCCGATACCTTTTCTCCACCGAAAAGATCACGGATCTGGTCGGTGGAAATGGCGTCGTTTTCACCATCACCCAGCCAGGAACTGACCATACTCCCGAGATCACTTTCCTTCATCTTCGCGATAATACCGCCTAGGTCCAGATTACCATCCGTGTCTCCGAGCAGATTTGACAAAGCGCCCATGATGCCGTCTGGATTTCCGTCGCCATCAGCGTCAATGTTCAATTTGTTCTTGATAAGTTCAGTACCCAATTTCATTAAATCCATAATATCTCCACCCCTTTAAGGTTGAATGAGTTAAGACCAGAAGCTGATTTATCTTCGTTCAGCTGCATGATCGCTGTAATCATTATGAGGACAATCACCGGCGAATTCCAGAGCCTGGCAGCATGCTTTGAATCGGTACCACTGGCGTGCTTTTAGCCATCAAAGTACCGATTCAAGGCGTGTTATCAGCCTCTAAGACAAGTCGCGTTTCACCTCGATTTGTAACAATAGTTTTCATCTCAAGGATGCAAATTTTAATTCCCGCTATTGTCCGAATCGATTGGACTGGTCTTTTAAAAATGCCACTTCCTCGGCTGTTGATTCGCGGTTTAAAACCGCATTGCGGTGGGGAAAGCGCCCGAAGCGATCAATAATATCCTTATGCAGAACCGCGTAATCCAGTGAATTCTGCGCCTGCTCTTTTAAATGCTCCGGAGCGGACTCCAGTAACTGCTCAAACAAGGCGACACACTGTGCCTGATAATCAGCATTTTCAGCATGCTCCAGCGGCATGTAGAAAAAGGATTTCTCCACAAAACTGAGTTCCTGGTCCTGCGCATTTTGCAGACCCTTGAGACAGATTTCGATCGCTTTCGCTTCAAAATCGAAGGCCCTAGCCGTCTTGCGGTACATATTCAGCGGGAATTGATCAAGCAGTATAATCAGACAAAGCGTGCCTTTTGCCGACTCGGTCCAATGGTCCAGGCGGCCCATGCCTGCGTCCGACAACAAGGATTCAAAATTGTTTAAAATATGCCGGTCTGTTTCAACGCCACCGCCGAACCAGAGGCGGTTTCGATTTTCCACTGTGGTTTCGTTTTCTATCGGACCAAACCAGTAGTTGTGTATTTTATTGATATCAGCATTCATTGTCGGGTCACTCGATCATTGAAAGATAATATTTGCGCAGATCATCGCCAGCCGCCAGGAATATCTTCAAACCAGACCGCTAGTGTAACGGACAAAAGGGGCTATAGTCGCCTTTTGTCCGTTACACTAGACTTAGTACTAGACATATGGCTGAACTGACTGCCTGGCAACTGATTGCGGTTTCAGTGTTATTTTTCTGGAGCGGTTTTGTCCGTTCCGGCCTGGGATTTGGCGGAGCTGCATTAACCCTGCCCTTGCTTTTACTGATTAAGGATGATCCGCTGGTTTTTCTTCCCGTCATCGCCGTGCATCTTTTGATATTCAGCACGCATACCATTCATTCGAATTTTGGCCAAATCAACTGGCTTTATCTGCGCAAACTTTTACTGATTCTGGCCTTACCCAAGATAGCGGGTGTGCTGGGTCTGTTGAGCTTCCCACCCCAGGTGATGACGGTCTTTGTGTATTTTGTCACGATTTTTTACGCACTGGGCTACGTATTTAACTACACCCTCAAAGGAGGGGCCTACATTGATATTCCATTGCTGATCATTGGCGGCTATTTCAGTGGCGCTTCTCTCATTGGCGCACCGTTGATCGTTGCGGTGGTGACACGCCACCTGGCGCCTGGAGAAATGCGAACTACACTCTTCGTGCTGTGGTTTATTATGGTGTGTGTGAAATTACTTGCACTTTACTTAGCCGGTGTTGATTTGCAACTCGAGTACGTTCTTTATCTCTTACCCATGGCCAGTGCCGGTCATGTAATGGGCGTAAAATTGCACAATAAGCTGGTGGAAGCGGGGCGAGATCAATTCATTCGCGTGATCGGAGTGGCTCTTATATTTGTCTCTTCAGTCGGTATCTGGAAATCTTTCACTATGGATTAAAACTTGGAAAATGATTATGAAACTCATTAAACATCTCTTGGCGGTATTTTTTCTCCTGTTGATTGCGGCATGCAGTGACAGTGGCGGCATAGTGGAAAAAATCCAAAAGTCAGCAGAGTCAGTGTTAGGGCAGGGTGCCGAGGCCGGTTTGACAACGGCCGATATCTCTGCCGGTCTGAAAGAAGCCCTAAACAAGGGTACGGGTGAGGTTGTGAGCCAATTGGGTAAAAACGGAGGGTTCAGTGCGGATAAGCTCATCCGAATCCCATTGCCGCAATCACTTCTCAAAGCTAAATCCTATGCGGACAAGTTCGGTATGGGCAGCTATTTTGCAGATTTAGAAAACAAATTGAATGAGGCCGCGGAAACCGCTACCCCCAAGGCAAAAAAGCTTTTCGTCGGTGCAATAAAAGATATGAGTCTTGACGATGCCTGGGGGATTTTAAAGGGGCCGGACGATGCCGCCACACGTTATTTCGAATCCAATATGTCGGAACGCTTGGCTGAAGAAATGCGCCCCATTGTTGATAATTCGCTCAACCAGGTCGGAGCGGTCAGAAGTTTCAATCAATTGCTCAGTTCTTATAACAAGCTGCCGCTCGGTCCGAAGATCGACGCAGATTTGACCGGGCACGTCGTTGACGGTGGTGTAAACGGAATATTCCACTATGTAGCTCAGGAAGAGAAAGCCATCCGCGATAACCCGGCCAAACGCACCACCGAGCTGTTGCAACGTGTATTTGCCGCGCAGTAGGTGAGTGAATGACGGTAAAATGCATTGCGGCTGGCACGTAAAGCGTATACGCGTTACTATGCAATGTTTTTTACTGCGACGACAAAAAGAACTGAAAGAATGATCGATAAAAGCTCCTTTAATAAGGAGGAATTGCTTGAGTGCGGCCACGGCAATCTATTCGGCGCCGGAAACGCACGTTTACCCTTGCCCAATATGCTCATGATCGACCGCATTGTCGATATCTCCGCCCAGGGCGGTACTCACGGTAAGGGCTTTATACATGCTGAATTGGACATTCACCCCGACCTTTGGTTTTTCGCCTGCCACTTTGAATCTGATCCTGTTATGCCTGGGTGCCTGGGCTTGGATGCGATGTGGCAACTGGTCGGATTTTTTCTCGGTTGGAAGGGTAACCCGGGCAGAGGAAGGGCGTTGGGCAGCGGGGAAGTAAAATTTTTCGGTCAAGTGCTGCCTGTCGCCAAAAAGGTATCCTACGAGCTGCAAATAAAACGCTTGATAGAGCGTAAGCTGGTGATGGGGATAGCGGACGGAAGAATGCTGGTTGATGGCCGGGAAATCTATACCGCCAAAGACCTGAGGGTTGGTTTATTCACATCTACCGAGGATTTCTGACTCAATTTCAGCTTGGGGAATGAACATGCGCAGAGTAGTCGTGACCGGTATTGGAATAGTCTCTTGTCTTGGGAATGACAAAGAATCCGTTACTCAGTCTTTAAGAACGGGTAAATCGGGCATTTCGTATCGCGAGGAATATGCCGAATACGGCATGCGCAGCCATATTGCGGCGGCGCCGGACCTTAACTTCAAGGAACATATCGATCGAAAACAACTACGATTTATGGGAGATGCGGCGGCTTATGCCTATATTGCCATGAAGCACGCCATAAAAGACGCGGGTCTTGAAGATACCGATGTTTCCAACGTCAGAACGGGGATCATCGCGGGTTCCGGCGGTGCATCTTCTTCCAGCCAGGTAAATGCTGCCGATTTATTGAGAGACCGGGGCATTCGCAAGGTGGGGCCATATCGGGTGACTCAAACCATGGCCAGTACCGTCTCCGCCTGCCTCGCCACGCCGTTTAAAATCAAAGGCGTTAACTATTCCATTTCCTCCGCCTGTTCCACCAGTGCCCATTGCATTGGTAACGCGATGGAGCAAATACAACTCGGTAAGCAGGATATAGTCTTTGCCGGTGGCGGAGAGGAAGAACACTGGACTCTGAGCTGCTTGTTCGATGCCATGGGTGCATTGTCGACCAAGTACAATGATACTCCTGAGGCAGCTTCGCGCGCTTATGATGTCGATCGCGACGGATTTGTCATTGCCGGTGGCGGCGGTATGCTGGTGATAGAGGAAATGGGACATGCTCTGTCCAGAGGAGCAAAAATTTATGCCGAGCTGGTCGGATATGGCGCCACTTCTGATGGATACGATATGGTAGCTCCGTCCGGGGAGGGTGCAATCCGATGCATGCAACAGGCAATGTCAAGTGTGAACGGCCCGATTGACTATATCAATGCGCACGGTACCAGCACGCCGGTTGGTGATATTGCCGAACTCAAAGCGATCAGGGAAACTTTCAGCGAGCAAATGCCGGTGGTGACTTCCACGAAATCTCTGACCGGGCATTCTCTCGGCGCGGCCGGTGTTCAGGAAGCGATTTATTCCCTGTTGATGTTGCAGGGTGATTTTATAGCCGCCTCCGCCAATATTCAAAAACTCGATCCGGATGCGCATGGCATACCCGTGGGTCTTGAGCTAAAGGAAAATGCAAATCTGGAACGAATAATGTCGAACAGTTTTGGGTTTGGCGGAACCAATGCGTGCCTGGTATTTGAGCGCTACACAGGGCTACCAGCTTAAGCAAGGCTCATCCAGCGCCGCCCTCTGCTCTCTGAGGGCAAGAATGTGTTCATCCCAAAACCGGGAGCTGGCAAACCAGGGGAATGCTTGTTTAAATGCGTTATCCTCCCAGCGCCGCGCCAACCACGCAGCGTAGTGGATTTGCCTCAGCGCCCGGAGGGGCTCTACTAGCGACAGTTCTCTGGTATTGAATTCTCTAAATTCTTCATAGCCGCTGAGCAGGTCGCCAAGCCTTGCGTTGCGATAATCACGATTGCCCGATAGAAACATCCAGATGTCCTGAATCGAGGGTCCCATGCAACAATCATCCAGATCGACGATATTGGGTATGTCATTGCGCCACAGTAAATTCCCCGGATGAAAGTCGCCGTGAATGCGAATTGTCGCCACGCGGCCGACACTTTCGAACCGGGCACGGATGGTCGTGAGAAGGTCCTTACTGATCGCTCTATAGCTATCCTTCAACTCATCCGGGATATGGCCGCTTTGCAGCAGAAACTCGACGGATTCTACGCCCAGGCGTTCAAGACTCAACCTGGGCCGGTGGTCGAATGGCCTTATTTGCCCCACCAGATGCAATCGTGCGATAAATCTTCCGATGATCTCAAGTTGGCCGGAGTTGTCCAGCTCCGGCGCCCTGCCACCGCGCATTGGATATAATGCAAATCGATAGGGGCCATAAAAATGCAGAGTTTTGTCTTCCCCATCGATAAGCGGAGCAATAACCGGCAATTCGCCGGCGGCAAGCTCCTGACTGAACCTGTGGTCTTCGACAATTTCAGCATCTGTCCAACGGGCCGGGCGGTAAAATTTGGCGACTATAGGATCCGCGTTTTCCAGCCCGATTCTGTAAACACGGTTTTCGTAGCTGTTGAGCGCAAATATACGTCCATCGGTTTCACGCCCGGTGGACTCGACCGCGTCGAGAATAGCGTCCGGATGGAGTTTCACAAAGGCACTTTGGGTATAGTTCCGCAACTTCGGGTTCCTTTCAATGTGTTAAAACATGTTGCTAATTGCGCTAAATTTCGCTAAAAAGCAGAGAATTCTTGGACATATTGCCAGAAATCAATCACAATAGGCTATGCGAGGATTTACTGCAATTTTTATATTTTTTACGGACTTATGTTCAGGTACTCCACCCGGCGTTGCGCTGGCTTGACGTAGAACCACTGTGCCTGCACCAGTGCACCTAGTTCTGCCTGGGCTGCTTGCCACTCGAGTCTGACTTTTAGGGTTGTCGATGTACTAGTGCTTGCGAAGAATCGTGCGCAGACATTTTCAACGGAATATTGATATTCCGAATTGCCAGTAGATCTGAAAACTACCTGCTCGGTTGCTGAGAGAAACTCAAGAGGATTCGGGTATTAATTCTCACTGCAACCGAAAAAAGGTGGTGCCTCCGGTCGACGTGAACGTTCGGCTTAAATATGCATAGGTGTGCGCCGTTTGTCTCAGGCTGGGCGGGCATCTGATCACCGTATTCAGCGCAGTGATTGGGCTGTTGAAGATGGGTCAAACCGGTACTCTTGCCGGTAAAAGTGGTGTAATCATCGACTCACCTCGACAAAGCGCCGTTGTCGCTGCTGCAAAGAATTTCTTTTAAGTGGGTCGGTAACAGATTCTGTTCCGGTCACTGCCTTGTTTACCGGATGTTAGAGGTAAACCAAAAATTGTAATCCGGCAGGCTTGAATCACATATTGTGTCATTCCACGCGGGCGTGTTTTCCGTGTCGGCCTGCCGTACAGCTCGGCTGAGAGCGACCGTTTTAACTGATTATTTGGAAATACTAATGGATATCAGAAAAGTCAAGAAACTCATAGAACTGCTGGAGGAGTCAGCGGTTTCTGAAATTGAAATAAAGGAAGGAGATGATTCAGTCAGAATCAGCAGAGGCATCAGCGGGGCGGTTTCGCCAGTGCTTTCTATGGCCCCCGCTCAGGTGCCGCCTGTTGCAGTGCCTCAAGCTGCTGTGGCACCCGGTTCGTCGGTGTCGGATATTGAAGTATCCGAGCAGCCTGATGGCACCATGGTTGAATCTCCCATGGTGGGTACTTTTTATCGCTCATCCTCTCCGGGGGCCAAGCCTTTCGTGGAGGTGGGCCAGTCAGTCAAAGAAGGGGATACGCTTTGTATTATTGAGGCAATGAAAATTCTCAATCAAATCGAAGCTGAAGCGTCGGGAACAATACGTGCCGTGCTTGTGGAAAATGGCCAGCCGGTGGAATACGGCGAACCCTTGTTTATTATTGAGTGAGCGGGCTATCAGGCGAAGTTATGTTGGAAAAAGTGCTTATTGCCAATCGTGGTGAGATCGCGCTGCGAATTATGCGTTGTTGCCGTGATCTGGGTATAGAAACAGTCGCAGTCTACTCTACTGCCGACAGGGATTTGAAGCATGTCAGGCTTGCAGATGAGGCGGTATGCATAGGCCCGCCACCCTCAAGTGACAGCTATTTGAATGTGCCGGCTATCATAAGTGCAGCTGAAATTACAAGTGCCGATGCGATTCATCCCGGTTACGGCTTTTTGGCCGAGAATGCCGATTTTGCCGAGCGCGTGGAATCCAGTGGATTTGTCTTTATCGGCCCCACGCCGCACGTGATTCGGACCATGGGTGATAAGGTAAGTGCTATCCGCGAGATGCGTGAAGCCGGTGTGCCCTGCGTCCCCGGATCGGACGGGCCATTGGGAAAAGACCCGATACATAATCGTCAGTTAGCCAAAGATATAGCTTATCCGATTATCATTAAAGCGGCAGGTGGCGGTGGTGGTCGCGGTATGAGAGTCGTTCATCGGGATGAGGACTTGATCGAGTCGATAGAAATGACTCAAGCCGAAGCATCAGCCGCATTTGGAAATAGCACAGTATATATGGAGAAATACCTGGAGAAGCCACGCCACATTGAATTTCAGGTTCTTGCCGATGAGCATGGGAATGCGGTTCATCTAGGGGAACGGGACTGCTCAATGCAACGCCGACACCAGAAAGTGGTGGAAGAAGCGCCCGCCCCAGGCATCAGCGAGGAACTGCGTAATCATATCGGCGCCCGGTGCGTAGAAGCCTGCAAACAGATCGGTTACAGAGGGGCCGGCACTTTTGAGTTTCTCTTTGAAAACGGTGAATTTTATTTTATCGAAATGAATACAAGAGTGCAGGTGGAGCATCCCGTTACCGAAATGATTACAGGTATAGATATCATCAAAGCTCAACTGGCCGTTGCCGCGGGTCAGGCACTGCCATACCGGCAGGAAGATATACGCATTAAGGGTCATGCCTTCGAGTGCCGGATTAATGCCGAGGATCCGGAAAACTTTTTGCCCAATCCCGGGACCATTAAGCAATATCATCCTCCCGGCGGGCTCGGCGTACGCGTGGACTCTCACGTCTACAACGGCTATTCTGTTCCACCCTATTACGATTCGATGATCGGCAAGCTCATCGTTTACGGCAACAGCCGAGAATCCGCCGCAGCCCGTATGCGGGGTGCCTTGAGTGAGATTTTTGTCGATGGCATAAAAACCAATATACCCCTGCACCGGGATATATTTACCGATGAAAATTTTATGAGCGGAGGCACGGATATACACTATCTTGAGAAAAAACTGGGCCTGTAGGGCGGGGCCGGTATGACACAAAGCTCCGCACTTCCGTGGCCACAGCTCAGATTATCGGTGCCGAAAGAGCGGATCGAAGAAACCGAGCAGGCATTGCTGCACGCCGGTGCCTTGTCCTTAACTTATTTGGATCAAAATGATCAAGCCGTTCTCGAACCGGCGCCCGGTGAAGTCCGATTATGGGATGAACTGCAACTGATAGCGCTGTTTTCGCAGCAGCGGACGCCTTCAGAAATATCTCGGTCGGTTTGTGAAATCCTGGGTGTGCGAAGCCTGCCCGCAGATAGTTTCAGCCTGTTGCCGGATCAACAGTGGGAAAGGGCCTGGATGGATCGGTTCCGGCCAATGAGATTTGGCCGGGATTTGTGGGTGTGTCCCTCACACTGCGAACCCGAAAACAAGTCAGCAGTGAATTTGTGGCTGGATCCAGGGCTTGCATTTGGAACAGGGACACACGCGACTACGGCTCTGTGTCTTGAGTGGCTTGATCGCAACCGTCCCGAGAACCGGACTTTGCTGGATTATGGCTGCGGCTCCGGTGTTTTGGCGATTGCTGCACTGTTGCTGGGCGCAGTAACAGCAACCGCTACTGACATTGATCCACAGGCTCTGGAGTCGAGCCGGAATAACGCCGAACTTAACCGTGTCGGACACAGTTTGGAACTCTTGGTGCCTGAAGATTTGACGGACCGCCGCTATGATATATTGATCGCTAACATATTGTTTGGACCGCTTTGCGAGTTGAAGAGTAGATTCGCTGAGTTTTTACCGTCAGGTGCTACTATTGTCATGTCAGGAATACTAAAAGAACAAGTTCCTGAGATACAGGAGAATTACGCCAGTCATTTCGAATTGGATTCCATTGGTATCAAGGATGGCTGGGCCAGAGTTTCGGGGATGCGATATTAATGAGAATCTGCGTTGAATAATTGACGGTAAATCTGCGTTACGATGGAAACCTTGCAATCAAGCGGTAATGTGCAGACTCGATGTCCAAACTGCCAGACCGTATTTGAAATCGGAAATGAAATCATCGGTGGTGGAGACCCGAGGGTACGTTGCGGTGAATGCTATACCATCTTTGATTCACACGAAAACCTGTTGATCAGTTCATTATCGGATGATCTGTTGATCGAGCAGGAGGATTCCGAAGACAATTCAATCATGGGCTTTGAACCCGGTGCAGAGCTGGATCTGCAAAATGACAAATTGTTTTTTGAACCGGATGAAACCGAAGACGAAATACAATCATTTTCCGATGTGGATTTATTTTCCGATCATACCGATTTGCCGGAAGTGGAATATTTGACTGACGGCGAGGAAATTCCCGAACTCGATTTCAATTCAATCGATTCAGAAGACGACCAGTTCGATGGCACTTTATTCGACGATGTCAGTCTGGAGGACGATGAGCCGCTGGAAGATGTCATCGCCAGCAAAAGCCAATGGGAAACACCGGTCCAGGATGATGCCCCCGTAAATAGCGAAAAAGCACTCCTTGAAGTTACGGAGCCGCAGGAGCAGGTTTGGAACGAAGTTTCTCCGAGCGAAGTTCCGGAGGCGGACAATGTTCAACAGGAGCAGGCCGATGACTACCATGAAGTCTTTACCGGCCCACCGGATAAAGAACCTTCGATTTATACCGATCCTCAGCCCCGGGTCGAGAAAAGCCGGTGGCTGAGCCGCTCGATTATGGTACTGGTGTTGATCACGGGTTTAGGCGGCCTGTATGCATACCTGAACCGCAATCAAACACAGGTACCGGCCGCTGTGCAGCCGGCTGTGGATGTCTTTTGCCGGATATTCCCATGCAAGGCTGAGTCTGCAGCGCATCCGGATATGCTCCATGTTGTGCGGCGGCACGTGTATTCTCATCCGAAAGTTGAACAGGCTTTGGTGATTAATATCGTGTTCCGCAATGATGCTTCTGCGGCTCAGCCCTATCCGGTGTTGGCAATCAGCATGTCCGATAGACGTGGAGATCCTGTGGCGCAGCGAGACTTTTTGCCCTATGAATATTTGAAGTTGACACCGGTATCGGAGATTCCGAAAATCCGATCCGGCCAGATTGTAGACATCAGCCTTGAGGTCAGTGATCCCGGCGAAAACGCGAAGTCATTCGAATTGGAGTTTAAGTAAACCTGCGTCTGATTGACAGATTCAGACTGCGGATCAGGCACTCCGACGTACAGCATTACCGATGTGGTAGCCACCATACCTACAATAAACCGCTAAATAGCCTTTATATATAAGCCGAAAGCCGTTATTATCCCATGCCCCCAAGGGATTTAACGCGGCATGAATATCGGCGAATTTCAATTATCTTCTCCGGTCTTACTGGCGCCCATGGCAGGCGTCACCGACCCGGCGTTCAGATCTATTTGCTTTGAGAACGGGGCAGGTCTGACAGTATCGGAAATGATATCAGCGGATACGTCGCTTTATGCCAGCAACAAAACACAGAGCAGATGTTTTCGGTCCAATGACTACTCAGGCCCTCATTCGATTCAGATTGTAGGCACGGATCCCGATCAGATTGCACAGGCAGCGATTTACAACGTCAAATTGGGTGCGGACATTATCGATATCAATATGGGCTGCCCGGCAAAGAAGGTATGTCGCAAACTGGCAGGCTCCGCTTTACTCGCCAATCCGGCATTGGTGAAAAAAATCATTGCCCGTACGGTGCAGGCCGTTGATGTTCCGGTGACTTTGAAGATACGCACCGGTATAGACCGGAACCGGCGTAATGGTGTGGAAATCGCAAAAATTGCGGAGCGCGAAGGAATACGGGCCATAGCTGTTCACGGTCGCACGAGAGCGGATAAATACACTGGCCGGGCCGAGTACGATACGATCAGGGACATCAAGCAGTCGGTATCCATACCGGTCATAGCCAACGGTGATATTAAAAACAGTGCTGACGCTGAATATGTACTTGATTATACAGGTGCGGATGCGGTGATGATTGGCAGAGCCGCTCAGGGTAATCCATGGATATTCCGTGAAATCTCGACTTACCTCTGTAACGGTACGGCCTCGAAAAAGCCGACTGCGGAAGAAAAGTACAAAGTTTTGATCAAGCACTTGCGTGGACTCTATTTTATCCACGGAGAATGCAGAGGCGTTAAAATTGCCCGAAAACACATAGCTTGGTATTGCAGGGATCAGCACGGAGCCGCCGAATTCAGACGACGGATTAATCACGTCGAAACCAAGGCGGAACAATTAGAATTGGTGGATCACTTTTTCTCAGGGTATTTCGAATGCATTTACTCGTCAGTAAACTCTACAACGCCGGCAACACGGGTGCGGGATGCCGTTTTATGCTAGGCGATAACAAGACACCGGGACAGACAAAACTAAAACAATGTGTAAGCGATGAACTGGATAATTATTTCGCGACCCTGGATGACCAAACTCCCTGTAATCTCTATGAATTGGTCATGGGGCAGGCCGAAGAAGCGCTGATTCGCTATTTGATGAATCGTTTCAATAACAATCAAAGCCGTGTTGCGCAATATCTTGGAATAAATCGGGGAACTTTGCGTAAACGTTTGAAGGACTACGACATCTGATCATCGGGAGCCATCAGCCAGGATGGAATTTTTTTATCCACTCAGGTGGAAATTCCGGAACGGGCCCTGATTGCTTCTTTTTTTCAATCCAAAATCCTAATTTACCAGTGAAGTCCACACATGTCTGATTTGAAACCTGTAAATCGAGCCCTTATCAGCGTCTCCGACAAGGCCGGAATAGTTGAGTTTGCCAAAAATCTTGCGGCCCTGGAGGTGGAAATCCTTTCGACCGGCGGTACTGCCGATCTATTGAAAAAAAACGGTGTGCATGTAAAAGAGGTTTCAGAACACACCGGTTTTCCGGAAATGATGGCTGGACGAGTAAAAACCTTACATCCCGTGATTCACGGGGGTATTCTCGGTCGCCGCGGCAAAGATGATCAGGTAATGAGGCAGCACAATATTGCAGCCATAGATATGGTGGTGGTCAACCTCTATCCATTCGAGCAAAGTGTTGCCCGTGAAAGTTGCAGCCTGCACGATGCTATTGAAAATATCGATATCGGCGGGCCGGCTATGGTGCGCGCCGCAGCCAAAAATCACCGGGACGTTGCCGTTTTGACCGATCCGCAAAAGTACGAGGAAACTGCGCAAGCCCTGAAAAAAAACAATGGCTTGACCATGGCGCAACGATTCGATATGGCGGTCGCGGCATTTGAACATACCGCCAGGTACGATGGGATGATCGCAAACTACCTCGGTTGCCGGCTTGATCAGCAAGAGATAGAAATCTTTCCCCGGACTCTTAATCTGCAGTTTGAAAAGGCGCAGGACATGCGCTATGGTGAGAATCCGCATCAGGCGGCCGCGTTTTATGTGGAGTCCTCAATCCGGGAGAACTCGGTCGCCAGCTCGGTTCAGTTACAAGGGAAGGAGCTGTCTTATAACAACGTGGCGGACACCGATACTGCGCTGGAATGCGTTAAGCAGTTCGAACAACCGGCTTGTGTTATCGTTAAACATGCCAATCCCTGTGGTGTCGCGGTTGCAGAAACTGTTCAGAATGCGTACGACCGTGCTTATCGAACTGATCCTACTTCTGCATTTGGCGGCATTATTGCGTTTAACCGCGAGCTGGATGAGCAAACAACCCGGTGTATTCTGGACCGGCAATTTGTTGAAGTGATCATTGCGCCGACTGTATCTGAGGCGGCTCAATCCATGGTGAGGGAAAAGAAAAACCTCAGAGTGCTGGCCTGCGGACAATGGTCGCCGACCCGGACCGAGGCTTTTCATTTTGGCCGGGTCAACGGTGGATTGCTGGTTCAGCAACGCGACTTGGGCATGATAGGTGAAGGCGATCTGAAGGTGGTTACCAGGAAATCGCCCAGCGAACAACAAATAAAGGATCTGCTGTTTGCCTGGAAAGTTGCAAAATTCGTGAAATCCAACGCGATTGTCTATTGTCGCGATCTGCAGACACTCGGTGTGGGTGCCGGTCAGATGAGCCGTGTGTATTCGGCAAAAATCGCCGGTATTAAGGCGGATGATGAGGGGCTGGAGGTTACCGGCGCGGTGATGGCGTCAGATGCATTTTTCCCGTTTCGTGACGGTATTGACAATGCGGCTTCCGCCGGCATTGTGGCCGTGGTGCAGCCTGGAGGATCCATGCGTGATGAAGAGGTCATCGCCGCCGCCGACGAACATGGGATTGCTATGGTATTTACCGGGATGCGGCATTTCCGGCACTAGGGGGTGTTCTCAATTAGTTTCATTCCCTGTCCCGGTCGAATATCTTGTGTTTCAAACCATCCTTGATTGACTTCTAGGGCATAACGGGCCTCGGAACCGGATTGATACAGTTGCTTATGAAGTGGCTCCATTTTCTGGATTTCCAGAATGATTCCGTTTTTGTCAATAAACGCGATTGACAGAGGAATCAAAGTATTACGGCTTGTAAAATAACGAATCCGGCTATCCGGGTAAATAAATAACATGCCTCGGTTTTCTGCAAGCTCGGTCCTGTAAGACAAACCTGCGCGACGTTCGCCTTCGGAATCGGCTATTTCCACTTCTAATTCGATTTCTCCGAATTTGAGTATTTGCAAAGGTAAGGTCGGTTGAGCTTTGTTTACCGGTTCGGAGTTTGCACAGGAGAACAGCAAAATACCTGCGCAATACACTATAACCGGCAGAAACTTCATCGCTCAGCTTGCTTTCTCAATTGTTGTATGACTTCCCGGGTTTGAGGACGGATGCCTTGCCAAAGATAAAAAGACTCCGCCGCCTGTTCAACAAGCATGCCCAGACCATCCATTACCGAAGAGGCTCCCGATGCGTCACTCCAGTCAAGAAAGGCAGCGCAGGCCTTGCCGTACATCAGGTCATACACCGCCGTGCCAGTACTGAGGCACCGGCCGGGGATAGGGGGAATATCACCGCTCAGACTGGTACTGGTGGCATTGATGACAAGGTCGAACCGCATCTGGTCGAGTTCCTGGAATCGGTAGCTATAGATATTGCCGTAAGTTTTGAAGCTGTCTGCAAGCGTTTGCGCTTTTTCAACCGTCCGGTTGGCAATAATCAATAGTTCCGGATTCTGATCCAGCAATGGTTTTAGTATTCCGCGGGCAGCTCCGCCGGCGCCGGCCAGAAGAATTCGGCTGCCTTGCAGTACAATACCGTTATTCTGCAGATCTGTAACCAGGCCTTTGCCGTCGGTATTTTCCCCCAGCAGCGTATTATCATCCTGAGGAATGATCGTGTTTACCGCCCGCGCGATGTCAGCAGCCTGGCTTAATGAGTCGCAAAGCCTCCACGCATCTTCCTTGAAGGGGACAGTGATATTGCAACCTGCCAGGCCATTGGCGAACAGCTCGCAGACAGCGGACGAGAACTCATGTTCAGCCAACGTGACCTTGTCATAGCTGATCTCACGCCCGGTTTGCCGGGCAAAAAGTGAGTGAATCAGAGGCGATTTGCTGTGATCGACAGGATTGCCGATCACACAGTATTTATCCATCACTGCTCCGAAGTGATATTTTCGGCCTGAACACCTGCCGCCATCAGGTGATAACGGATTTCATCGATCCGGCGCAGCTTCAATCCCTGTTCCATATCATCATTTGCCTGGGCGATGGAAATATGGCTGGTACACGAACGGTTGTACTGCGCCAGCAAGTCGAGCCAGTTCAGGCTGTCCGCCACGATTGCCGCAGTATGGTCGCGAAACAGAACACTGAATTTTCGCACCGGTGCGGGATCGGTTTCGCAGTTATCCTTTATCGGTTCGTAGGCTACCAACAATTGATTGATATTGATATCCGGAGCTGATAAATCGGCAGCCCCTGAAAAAGCGGATTGCTGATTTTGACCCTTTGCACCGGTTGATGAACTTTTTTGGGTCCGCGATGAATTTTGCGCGTTATTGAGTTGATATCTGCCTACCGGGTTTTCTTCTTTAAACTTCTCCCATCGGTCTTCCGGCTCGGTATCATCCTTGGTGTTGACGGACTTCACCTTAACGCCCTGGAAATTTGCCGTAACCCCGGCTTGTTCCTGAATCAAGGCTTTAGCCTCAAATACGGCCTTAGGGCCCGGTGCGGTCCCGTGTAAATAGATATGATCCCCCACAACCTCTATTCTCGCCCAGCCCATGCCGTTTGTTTTCATCTTTCTGTTCAATTGACTGGACAAATTATCGTAGGCGTAGGGTACAGGTCGTTGAAACGCCGTATAGGTCCCGATCATAAGAACGATAAACAGCACAATACCTGCAAACAGTGTCTGTATTCTACTCATGTATCTGTTGAATTCCGCGGTTCTCTGCGGCTCTGTCTCAAGAATAATGCCTATTTTACGCCGGATATTACCCCAGAGCCTGTTGAAGATCTTGATTTATGGATGCAATGCAAGATTAAAACCCGCGATGAAAGGCAGTTTATACGAAATAAACTAGCATTCTGAGTGTACTTTTTTACGCCGCAATGCCCCAAGCGGGATCTTGAACTAATGGAATGGTTCGCCCCTCCTCTCAAAGTCATTATAGTAATGACTGGGTATTTAAGACGGCTACTGTGTGAGCCAAACAACGAGATGAAGGAGCGAACCATGAAACATGATACCGAAAAACACCCGTTAAAAGTAATCGCTATCGATTTGGCGAAGAACAGCTTTCAGGTTTTTGCCGCTGATCAGTCGGGGCGCAAAGTGATGAATCGAAAAATGAACCGGCAGTTATTGAAACAATGGATGGTCAAACAACAGCCCTGTCTGGTGGCCATGGAGGCTTGTGGCAGCGCCCATTATTGGGGTCGTTTATTTCAGTCTTACGGGCACAAGGTAAAGCTGATAGCCCCACAGTTTGTCAAGCCCTATGTCAAGTCGAACAAAAGCGATGCGGCAGATGCTGAGGCCATTAGCGAAGCGGTGCAACGTCCCGGCATGCGTTTTGTCGCGATCAAGGAGGTGGCCCAGCAGGATATACAAGCCATACACCGATTGCGTAGTCTGGCGGTTGGGCAACGTACTGCGCAAGTGAATCAGATTCGCGGATTGCTCCAGGAGTATGGTCTTGTCCTGGCCCGAGGACGGGCAACAGTGATTAACCGGTTGCCCGAGGTCTTGGAGGATGCCGACAACGGCTTGAGTGACTTGTTTCGCGAGCAACTCCAACGGATGTATGAAGAGCTTTTGCACAGTGACCAGCGGGTGACTGATTACGACGACACACTGCAGAGGTTGGCTAAGCAGGATGAGCAGGCAAAGCGGCTGATGACGATCCCAGGGGTCGGCCCACTGGTGGCAACGGCACTGCTGGCGGGTATCGGCGATATCAAGTCGTTTCGCAATGGCCGGGAACTGGGGGCCTGGTTGGGTCTGGTGCCACGACAGCACTCAACAGGGGGCAAGCCAACGTTGTTGGGTATCAGCAAGCGAGGAGACGTTTACCTGCGAACCTTGCTGATACACGGTGCTCGTTCTGTGGTTGTGCATGTCGACCAATGTCGCACGAACACCCAGCGATGGTGCCAGGCGCTCAAACAGCGCAGTCACATGAACGTCGCTATTGTGGCGATGGCCAATAAAATAGCACGCGTCGCCTATGCGTTGTTGAAAAACGGCGAAGACTACTCCACCGCAACTCTGGCCAGGGTGTGATAAAAGGGCGAGTCGTTCATGCGTTGCGCTGGAATAACACAAGGTACTGATATTTAGGTTAAGAGTCCGTGAAGCTAAGCCTCATCCAATTGCAAAGAGTGAAATCACAGTGATGGCATAAAGGGTTATAAACCGCGCACCTGGGAGCCTGATAGAGCCTATGGTCACCACGAGGTAGACCGCTGAACTGATGAGGCCAGGGGCGAGCGAATTCCATCAGGGTACGACAGAGCGCGACAAGCGTTCTCGATTCGATACCGGATATATGGCTGCAATAACTTCTTTATGAGTACTACATTTTATTCTTGCATAACGGGGCGAACCATATAAGGCTCATAAGCTGCCAGCATATGAGCACGGGCTGTATGGAATCCGACGACGCCCTGGCTGTATTTGATCCTGATGATGGGATTTTCTCTTTACTAACGGTAGTATCCGTGTATGTCGAAAATCTCACTTAGGGAGTCAAAAGTGAAGAAACACAATCCATATCCAGAGTTTCCATCAAACCGGATGCGGCGTATGCGCAAGCACGATTTCTCTCGACGTCTGATGCGCGAAAACCGGCTCAGCTGCGACGATCTGATTTATCCCTTGTTTGTGATAGAGGGACAGGCGCAAAAAGAAGCGGTAAATTCCATGCCGGGTGTAAACCGTGTGAGCATTGACGGGCTGCTGAGACTTGCCGAGCGGATCAGTCGAGCATCGATTCCGGTCGTAGCCTTGTTCCCGGTAACGCCGGCGGAAGCTAAAACCGAACAGGCAGAGCAGGCTTATGATCCGCAAGGGCTTGCGCAGCGAGCGGTCAGAGCGTTGAAAGAGAATTTCCCACAACTAGGTGTGATGACCGATGTTGCCCTGGATCCATTTACATCGCACGGACAAGACGGTCTGATGGACGAAAATGCGTATATTCTGAACGATGAAACCGTAGAGGTTCTGGTCAGGCAGGCGCTGTCTCACGCGGAGGCAGGGGCGGACATAGTAGCACCGTCGGACATGATGGATGGCCGGATCGGAGCCATTCGCAATGCACTGGAAGCGCAAGGGCATATCAACACCCGGATCATGGCTTATTCTGCGAAATATGCGTCCACGTTTTATGGCCCGTTTCGGGATGCGGTCGGATCGGCGGCAAATCTGGCCGGTGCCAATAAGTACAGCTACCAGATGGATCCGGCCAATTCCGATGAGGCTTTGCGCGAAGTGGCCATGGATATCAATGAAGGTGCTGATATGGTGATGGTGAAACCCGGATTGCCTTATCTGGATATAGTACGGCGTGTGAAGGAATCCTTCGCCGTGCCCACTTTTGCCTATCAGGTCAGCGGCGAGTATGCCATGCTGAAGGCGGCATCCCAAAATGGGTGGCTGGATGAGAAACCCGCGGTACTGGAAGCCATGGTATCGCTGAAGCGCGCGGGTGCGGACGGAGTGTTGACATACTATGCAATGGATATCGCCGGGTGGCTGAAGGAAGAGAATTCCTAGTAGTCCGTCAGCGCAACTAAGAGCTGGTACGGATGATGCTGTTTGCCTATAAACAGTCTGCTACCTGGCATTGGCGATTTCTATCCGGTCAATGCGCCTGACCGGCCATATAAATGTCTACAAGCTGTAGTGGTGCTAACTGTCTGATTTTTATTAACAATTTTTAATTTTCGGAAATAGGGAACAGCGGGCCGCTATGCTCACAGCGATCAACAAAGCCGTACCCACTTTGCTTGCAGGGTTGCTTTTACTATTGTGCGGCAGATTCGTTTTTGCCGTCGAAGAAGGTTGGTATTTAGGCGTGGGTTACGGTTACAGCTATCTTGACCCTGAGGTCCCTTTCGATATCTTCGAGTCCGATGACAAAGAGTCACGTGTCGCAAGAGTGGTCGGAGGGTACGATTTCAGCCCGGCCGCCAGCCTGGAGCTGGTTCTTAGCCATCTTGGAGAAGCTGAAATGGACAATCAATCATTGGTTGAGTACAGCTCTGCCGACGTGGTCGGACTTTATCGATTTTATGATCGGAGCGATCTGCATCCGGGAAGAAACGTGTGGAGTCCCAATCTCTTTGTTAAGTTGGGACTTGGCTATTTGAATCTTGAAACCGATATTGCACTGGAAAATGAATCCCGAATTCATATGCTGGCCGGTCTCGGAGCGGAGTTTCCCATCTTTGGTGGACTTTCGCTCAGAGCAGCAGTGGAATTTATCGATAGCGACGCCCTTGCCGGACATCTTTCCTTGATCAAGCGATTTTCATTTGACCGGCGCTCACCTCCCGCGCGAAACTCCGTTTTCTCTTCACCTTCGGAAACCTTGCCCGATCAACAGGCGTCCGCCGTTGCTGAAGATGAGCAACCGCCACGCCCGGATCCAGAGGTCAAAGTGCCGCAGCGGCATAGGGAAGAGACGGAGACACCGCCGCCGATACCGGATTCAGACTCACAGGCGCCCACTGATCCTGATGTGAAAAAAACCGGAGATTTTGATGCGGACGGTGTGCCCGATAGCCGGGATGCCTGTCTGAATTCGGCGGATGGATATCCGGTACGAGCAGATGGCTGTCCATTGCTGAACGGAATTCTCAGTAACATCCGGTTCGAACAATATTCATCAGTGCTGAACGAAAGAGCCAAAGCCAATTTACGAGGGCTTGCCAAGATTCTGAATCAGTATCCGAAAGCGAGAATCCAATTGAGCTCCCACACGGCGGCGCTTAGGAGCGAACGCGAGCAGGTGGATTTGACCCGTGACCGGTTGCGTGAGATCGCACGCTACTTACAGCAACTCAATGTCAAGCTGCAACAGGTACAATTTATCGCTTACGGTGCCCGAGCACCCGTATCCGCTGGCAAACCGGCCGAACGAATCGAAATTAAAGAACGGCGTTGATTGACAGTGTTGTTGACACGAGACAAATCCTTTGTCGCTGCAGTGTTGGCGGGGCCTGTTGTCTGGTTGTTTATATACGCATTCGGATTGATGAAACCGGCTTCGGGAATTTCTTCCGGCAGTTTATTACTGCTCGTATTGGTTTATCCTGTCATCGAAGAAATTATCTTTCGGGGAAGCCTGCAGCCAGCTCTAAGGCGGATTTCTTTTTTTGCCTCGCAAAGATGGGGAGTCAGTCTGGCTAATATTACAAGCAGTATTCTTTTTAGTTTGCTGCACCTGATCAATCAAACCCCGCTATGGGCATTATTGGTGTTTTTTCCGTCCTTGGTCTTCGGTTACTTCATGGACAAATACGGGCGACTGAGTTTGCCGGTATTCCTGCATTGTTTCTATAACGCGGGTTATTTTTTATTGCTTGTCTGATCCGGCTCCGCATCTCTCCAGTATAGGGGATGCCTGGCGGAGAAACTCCGCCGACCAACGCATGGCGCTGTCCGGGTCGAGATGAGATGCGTCGACTGTAACCAGGTTTTCCGGCATCGGAAAAATACCGGGGAAGTTCAATATTTCGGCCAGCTCTTGCGCAAAGGCGAGAGGCGTTGCGGTGCGGGGTGTTACCGTCAGGATGGTGCACTCTGGTGAAACCCCCATTTTCTTCACGAACCTTTGTGCGATACCGGCGGCTTTCTCGGCAGAGATGTAGAGATTGATATTGTTATCTATAGCGACGGGGATTCTCTGATTTTTGCGAAAGTATTCAACTTGCCAATGACCGTTTTCAGGATCCCGGTAAAGCGTGTCCTGCCTGCCTGAACAAAACAGCCAATTTATCAGGCCGTTGTGATCTTTCAGACAAAGTTCGCGCTGCGTATTTTGCAACCAGCGCTTGCTGCCCTGTTCCCAATCCCTGATCAGGGACTGCTCCAGCATGTGCTGATTTGTACGGCTTGTATAATCGGTAAAAAACGGATCCGCGTTGATCACCAACGCCTTGGGCCTGAGATTGAACTTCTCAGCCATACTTTCCGGTACCAGGTTTTGTGACCCCATACCAAATCCGAAGACATAATAGCTCAGCCCACTTTCGCTAAAGTATCGTGTCACGGCGTCGGTGGAAAACGCGTATTGGGTTCGGCTGTTGCCCAGGAAAAGTACATCCGCTTTTTTTACTTTGTCCATTATGCCCTTTTCCAGTTCATTCCAATAAGCGCTGTGCTCATAATCTCCGTAACGGCTTGAATGACAGTAAGCCAAAAAATTACCGTCTTTATAGCCCTGAGATTTACAGTCCCCTATCCATGGCAGAATATCGGTCCTTTTCCAGGAGAAGATAGCCAGAGACAGAATTGCGAAGCTCAGCAGAAACCACTTTACAAACCTGCTGCCAGAGTTGTAATCAATCTCCGTAGTTGCGACGTTCAACTGTTCAGCTTCTTTCATTGCCTAAAAATTAAAATATAAAAACTGAGAGGTCTGTGACGTGCCGAATATGCTGTACGCCATATAAAATGCTACCAGGGTCGCCCAAAAATAATTGACTTTGAATTCCAAAAACGATGGAAATACAGGTTTGATCTGACCGAGGAAAGACTCAAATGCCGGCTCAAACCGGCGGACAAATTGTTGAGTGTTAGGGGCAAACCAAACCCAGATCAGAATCAAAAACATGTAAATCAATGCGGTCAGGGGGCCTATTCCCGGCCGTTCGATTCGCTCTCCGAATAGCAGGGCCAGATCGGAAACCGACGTCATTATAGGGCCCACGGAAATCAGTGGCTCAAACTTTATATGTGCCGATTTCAAGGCCTCGACGAACTCCGGAGAACGTCCGAGCCATTCAATGGGAACGGAGATTCCGTTCAGGCCTGCCATACCCGACAAAATACCGTGTGCAATATCGAGGTTTTCCGCACGAAAATAAACCCACGCTACAACGACTGCCAAAAAGGTAATTCCATGGTAGAACAGAGACTCAGCCCGCCGTATCAATGCCCCACCCTGGGCATATTGTGAACGAAATCCCCGCCAGGCATGATTGATGATCAGGTATACTCCATGCAAGGCACCCCACAGGACAAAAGTCCACGCGGCACCGTGCCAGAGTCCGCCCAAAAGCATAGTAATTAGCAGATTCAGGTAGCGGCGGACTTTACCCTTTCTGTTTCCGCCCAGTGAAAAATAGAGATAATTACGTAAAAACCTCGACAATGTGATATGCCATCTGCGCCAGAATTCAATGATACTGCCTGCTTTATAGGGAGAATAAAAATTCAGCGGAAGGCGAATACCGAATACGCGTGCCAAACCGAGCGCCATATCGGAATAACCGGAAAAGTCAAAATACAGCTGAATTGTGTACGCGACCGATCCGCACCATGCTTCAAAAAAACTGAGTGTCTGTCCCGCCGCTGCCGCATCGAACACAGAGTTTGCATGAACAGCGACGCCGTCGGCTATCACGACTTTTTTGAACAAACCCATGCTGAACATGGCCAGACCGACCGCTAAATTATGGTAATTAAACTGCTGTGCCCTATGGCTGAAAAACTGCGGCAGCATTTCCTTATGACTGACAATGGGGCCGGCAATCAGCTGAGGAAAAAAAGTGACAAACAGTGCGTAGTTCAGAAAATTATGCTCCTCAGTCTCGCCGCGATAAGCATCCACAAGATAAGCGATTTGCTGAAAAGTAAAAAACGAAATCGCCAGTGGTAATACAATATTGCCCACACTCAGCTGGGTATCAAAAGCCGAATTGAAATTTTCAGCCAGAAATCCGGCGTATTTAAACCAGCCGATTGAGGCCAGATTGGCAGTGACCCCGAAATAGAGAAGCAATTTGCGGATATGTGGCGGAAGAGGGCTGCGAATCGCACATACTTTCAATCCTAAATAATAATTGACCGCGATTGAGCTGCAGATCAGGATCAAATATACCGGTTTCCACCAGGCATAAAAAAACAAGGAAGCAAATACCAGCCAGGCAAGCGATTGTCGATACAGGCCTCGATTGAGCAAAAAAATAAATACAAGCAACGTTACCGGAAAAAAACCGAATATGAACTCGCTGGAATTAAATAGCATGGATAGAGTTTAATACGCTAATTGCTTGTTATTCGGCCCATTCCCTGGGTATGAGGTATTTTTCGTATAGCTCGGCTTCAGGCGAGTTTTTCTCCGGCCGCCAATCGTATCGCCAGCGGACGTTCGGCGGTAAGGACATCAAAATGGACTCTGTACGCCCGCCCGATTGCAGACCGAATAAAGTTCCGCGATCGTAGACCAGATTGAACTCAACATAGCGGCCTCGCCGATAGAGTTGAAAATCGCGTTCTCTGCCCCCGAATACCTGTTTGTATCGTCTTTCAACAATGGGTAAATAGGCTTTAAGATAGTGATCTCCGATGCTTTGTGTTAAAGCAAAGCCGGTTTCAAAATCCGGGTTGTTTAAATCGTCGAAAAACAGTCCGCCTATTCCTCTGGGCTCCTGCCTGTGTTTCAGGTAAAAATAGTCGTCGCACCATTTTTTGTACTTGGGGTAAATTTCCCGCCCGAATGGTTCACATGCCGCCTTGGCTGTATTATGCCAGTGTCTGCAGTCTTCCTCGTAACCGTAGTAGGGTGTTAAGTCAAACCCCCCGCCGAACCACCATACGGGCTCTGCCTCGGGTTTTTCGGCAATAAAAAAACGCACGTTTGCATGTGACGTTGGTACATAGGGGTTATTCGGGTGAATCACCAGCGAAACGCCCATTGCCTGGAAGTGCCGACCGGCAAGCTCGGGCCGGTGGGCCGTTGCAGAGGGAGGAAGGTTTTCGCCGAAAACGTGCGAAAAATTGATTCCCGCCTGTTCAAATATCTTACCGTCGCTCAGTACCCGGCTGCGTCCACCGCCACCGCCGGAACGTTGCCAGCGGTCTTCGTTGAAATTTTTTCCATCGAGAGAGGCCAGGGCACTACATATAGTATCCTGTAAAGACAGGAAGTAGTGCTTGACTTGATTTATTCGGATTTCTTGCGGCATTGTACTCTCTCAACGAAGTTGCTTACCTGTCTCCGCATCGAAAATCGGTGTTGGTTTTTTCAATTCACCCGGTTCCATGGGCACAATATAATCCACTTCCCCACCTAATGTCTGTTGCAGTTCCTTTAAATCTTTTAACGGGGGAGCCCCGCTACGATTAGCACTGGTCGAAACCAAAGCGTGCCCGAGGGTGTTGCAGAGTTTGCACACGAAAGGGTGTGCAGTGACCCGCACCGCCAGGGTGCTCCGACCTCCGGTCAACAGCACCGGTACATTTTCCGCCGCGGCAACCACCCAGGTTACCGGACCCGGCCAGGAGGGTAAAACCCGTTTCGATACCCTTGACGAAAAGGATCGGACATAGGGTGACAGCATATGTGTGTCGGATGCGATAAGGATAAATCCTTTTAACGGATCCCGTTTTTTCAGTTGAAGCAATCTCCGCAGGGCCTGCGCATTGGAAGGATCACATCCAACGCCGAATACACCTTCTGTGGGATAAGCGATAAGACCACCGGCCCGTACCACGCTACAGGCCATACGGACATTCTTATCCATAATCGATCATTTTGAGACAGCGGCCTTTTTTTTGGCAGCGGTTTTTTTTGCACTGGCTTTTTTCGCCGTCGATTTTTTTTTGCCGGTAGCTTTTTTTGCCGGTGCTTTCTTTTTTCCCGCGGCTTTTTTTGCCGTGGCTTTTTTCTTGCCGCGTTGCCTGCGCTCAGGCGCCTCGGCCAAGAGCCGTTCGCAGGTCTGCAGATCGATGGCTTTCGGGTTCTCCTTCAACTCCTTGGGTATTTTTGCATTCTTGTTACCGTCGGTGATATAGGCTCCCCAGCGACCATTGAGAATCTGTATATCCGTACCATCGAATGTTTTGATGATTCTATTGGCGTCGGCAATTTTTTTCTCGGCGACGATTTCCAGTGCGCGCTCCAGAGTGACCGTATAGGGGTCATCCTCTTTCAGCGAAACAAACTTATTGTCATATTTGATATAGGGACCGAAACGCCCGATATTGGTCGAAATTTTCTCCCCTTCCGGCGAAACACCCAGATCTCTCGGTAGCTTGAACAATTCAAGCGCTTCCTCCAGAGTGATCGAGTCCATTTTTTGACCCGGTCGCAATCCGGCGAATTTTGGTTTGTCCTCGTCGTCTCTGTGCCCGATCTGCACAAACGTACCGTAGCGCCCCACTCGCACAGAAATCGGCTTTCCGGATGCCGGGTCTGTGCCTAATTCTCGCGCCTGCACCGCCTCCTCACGACTGACATTTTCCTCTTTGTCGGCGATTTGTTCACTGAAAGGCATCCAGAACTCTTTCATCAGCGGCACCCATTCTTTTTCCCCCCGCGAGACCGCATCCAGGTCATCCTCCAGATTGGCGGTAAAATCGTAGTCGACGTACTTGGTGAAATGGTTGGACAGGAATCTGTTCACCACTCGGCCGACATCGGTCGGATGGAAACGGCGTTGTTCCATTTCCACGTATTCGCGGTTCTGCAGGGTCGAAATAATCGACGCATAGGTTGAAGGCCTGCCTATTCCGAATTCCTCCAGTGCTTTTACCAGGCTTGCCTCGGTAAAGCGCGGCGGTGGTTCGGTAAAATGCTGTCCCAGAACTATATCTTTCAGAGGAATGATATCGCCTTGTGCGATTTCCGGTAGTTTTTTGCTATCTTCATTCTTTTTCGAATCGTCACTGTCTTCCTGATATACCGACATATAGCCCGCGTGCTTGATGGTGGAACCGTTGGCGCGGAACAGCCCTTCGGGCTTATTCCCCGCGGCCAGATCGACCGCGACTTGATCCAGTGTGGCATGAATCATCTGGCAGGCGACAGCCCGTTTCCAGATCAGGTTATAGAGTTTGTATTGATCCGAATCGAGATAGGGCTTCAGTTCGGACGGTATACGCATAACCGAGCTTGGCCGAATGGCTTCGTGAGCCTCCTGAGCGTTTTTCGATTTGTTCCGGTAGAAGTTCGCTTTTTCCGGCAGATTATCGGATCCGTATCTTTCACCAATCAGTTGGCGAATTTCATTCAATGCGTCTTGCGATAGGGTTACCGAGTCGGTACGCATGTAGGTGATTAATCCTACGGATCCGTCTCCGACATCTATGCCTTCATAAAGTTGCTGGGCAACGCGCATGGTCCGGGATGCCGAAAACCCTAATTTGCGTACCGATTCTTGCTGCAGCGTAGATGTGGTGAAGGGTGGCGAGGGGTTGCGTTTTCGCTGCTTTTTTTCAACCTTGACAGCTTTTAATATTCCCTGGGCCGCCTCCATCAGGGCGGTTTTTGCCTGACTCGCCAACTCACCGTTATTGATTGTAAACTGCTTGACTTTATCCCCGTTGAGCTCAATCAGTCTGCCGTTAAACGCTTGAGTGTCTTTTTCCAGTTCGGCGACGACCGACCAGTATTCCCGGGGAATAAACTTCTCGATTTCCTCTTCTCTTTCAACGATTAATCGCAGTGCGGGGCTTTGAACGCGACCGGCCGAAAGCCCGCGGCGAATCTTTTTCCACAACAGAGGCGAAAGGTTAAATCCGACAAGATAATCCAGCGCGCGACGCGCCTGTTGAGCGTTCACCAGGTCCATGGATAGCTCACGCGGATGTGATACCGCCTCCTCCAGCGCCCGCTTGGTGATCTCATGAAAAACCACGCGCTGCAGTTTTTTATCTTTCATAAGACCCCTTTCATGGAGCAGTTCCGCAACATGCCAGGAAATAGCCTCACCCTCGCGATCCGGGTCGGTTGCCAGCATTAAGGTATCGGCTTTTTTCAACGCCTTTGCGATTGCCGAAAAATGTTTCTCGTTCCTTTCTATCAACTGGTACTTCATGGCGAAGTCCTGTTCCGGGTCGACAGCGCCTTCCTTGGGAATCAGATCCCGGATATGTCCGTACGAGGCAAGTACCTCATAATCATTACCAAGGTATTTTTTGATTGTTTTGCACTTCGCGGGTGACTCCACGATGATCAGATTTTTGCTCATTCCAACTCTGGATTTGTTCTTCAGGGTTAATATCGACCCGGTGATTCTGGGCGTGTACGCGTCAAACAGCGTGCTATTTTTCACAAAACCTTGCCGCTCGTCGACTGTTTATTTGCCGCGGGGCAGGAAGCTTATCGTTCAGTCATGGCTGTGCATTTATCCGTCAACTTCAATAAATTCAATAAAAACAATGCTATAGAGTAATAAACATGCCTTCTTTTGCGGATTTTACACGTGCCCGCGATGATTTGTAATGAACGACTGTTCACGGGAACCGCTTTTTAGCTGGAGTACTAGCATCGAACATACCGGTTTGCCCCGCAGGCCTGTATCAGCCCTTCCATCTCCAGTATGAGCAACATCGAAGCGACATCCTGGGCCTGCAGGCCACTGTCGTCTATGATTTGATCTATGGACAGCGGTGAGTAATCCAGGCACTCCAAAAGTCGCCTGTACTGGGGGTCCAAACCGGAAGTCTTCTCAGTGGGATCCTGCGGCTCGGCGCTTTGTTGTTCAGGGAAGTGTAGAGAACCTATCTGTCCGGCCAGTTCCTCCAGAATATCGTCTGCGGTTTCAACCAGCTTTGCCCCTTGGCGTATCAATTGATGGCAGCCTCTGGCCAAGGGATTGTGGATCGAGCCAGGCATTGCCATCACTTCCCTGTTTTGTTCGGTTGCATGCCGTGCTGTCGTCAGCGAACCGCTTCGAACCGCGGCTTCTACAACGAAAGTGCCGATGCTGAGTCCGCTGATAATGCGATTGCGCAGTGGAAAATACTGGGGCTTGGTGCTGGTTCCCAGGGGGAACTCACTGACCATTGCGCCGCTCTCCACAATTTCCAGCGCAAGGGACTTGTGTTTTGCAGGGTAAATCCTGTCCAGTCCTGTTGCTGCTACGGCCACGGTCAGGCCGCCCGCGTCAAGACATCCTCGATGTGCTTCACTGTCTATGCCCAATGCGAGCCCGCTTGTGATGGTGATGCCTTTTGCGGCGATAAAGGTCGCAAACTCGCGTGCGGTCTTAGCTGCCAGCGGAGTCGGTTTGCGGCTTCCGACCATGGCCAGTTGAGGAGTATGCAGAACATCTTTATCGCCAATCACATAGAGCACCAGTGGGGCGTTGTTGATGCTTGCCAGTCTTTGCGGGTAGAAGCGCGATCCATAGTTGATCAGATGATGGTGCTTCTTTTGGGACCACGTCAGTGCTTCATCGATCTTTTGTTCAGGGCTGCCGGAGGCTAAGGATTCCGCCTGTTTGCGGTTTAGGCCTGCGGCCATAAAATCGGATATTCCGGCCGCTGAAATGTCCTGGATGTCGGAGAATTGGGACAGCAGTTTCCGGCCGCTGATCGGACCTATTCCTTTGGTAAAATGCAGCGTCAGGCAGAGGTGTAAATCATCCATAATGTGTCAAGCCGGGTAAGAGGGGGCCTACCCTACTTGAGTCGGATCTGCTTGTCCATAGGATGGCAAAAGCCACTGTAATTTCAGTGGCTTTGCGAGGAGTTCGGCGCTATTCTGGAATTGGTGTTGACAGGCCCTAAACGCCAGCGACGGCGTCATGCAGATGAATCGGCCGGGTCGACTCCATAATCAGTCCGTAGCTGACTTTTTCAAAGGTACGAAACACCATCAGCACCCCGATCCGCGTATTGGGGATATTCACATAGTCGTGAGGCTTTCCGCTGAAGCGGTCCTTAATCCGGCCTCCGCGGTGTTCAATCGCCATAACATCACCGACTCTGACCCCTTCGCGCTTACCCATGTTGATCACAACAACCTGATTGCGGCCGCTCTGGCTGATGGCATTAAACAGCGACACAACTTTGCCTTCACCTTCGATTTGCGGAACCCGTGGGAGGTAATTGTGAACCACAAAGTTCTGGTTTTGCGACATCACGCGGTCGCCCGCCAGTGTCTCCATACGGGTGGCGGTAATCAACATTGTTGCCGGGTCGCCACTGTGTAAAAGGTTGCTGTCGCCCACATGGGTGATCTCGTAGCCTAATAATTCGTCGGTATCAGGGTCCCGCAATTCCTTGCTCTGGCGGAAGATTCCGTAGCTGGTTTGCTCCTCATTGAGATCGCCACGAACGTAGATCTGATGCCCGGCGGCACTGGCGAGACGACCTTCAAAATCACCGATGACATACGGGGCATTCTTGATGGTTTCCTCATCCACGACTCGGGGATAGACAAGAAACTGCTGTATCACGTCACCCGGAATCGTCGGTATGGCGTTTGCGAGTGATTGTTCGCGAACCGTGGGTGACAAATGCACCACGCCGCCGTCGTTTTCCGGCAAAGGATTGCTTTCGAAAGCGGACTGATCGCCGGATGCGGAATTCACGACGGTTCCGTCACGAGAAACCACGATCGTCGGTTTTCCGTTTATGTACTTCAAAGCGACTTCATCGCCAGGATAGATAAGATGAGGATTTTCTATCTGCGGATTGACATCCCAGATTTCGGGCCATAGCCAGGGCTTTTTCAGAAATTTACCGGAAATATCCCACAGCGTATCGCCTTTCTTGACGACGTAGGAATTCGGCCGATTTCGCTTTATAGACTTTTTCGCTTCTGTTTTGCGCTGTTGACGAGTGTCTTTTTTATCTAATCCGCCCGCGTCCGGATCAATCACTCGTGCGGTTCGAGGCTCATTGCTTTCCTCGTAATAGAAATCGGTGGACTCGCCTCCGGAAGCGTCCTCTTTTCCGGATAACTTACTGAATGTATTACAAGCACTCAATGCGATCACTATTGCGGCTGATATAAACAGTGTTACGGATCTGCTGGCTAATTTGGTAAACAAGACTGTCACTCCGTCAATTATTCGGCAATACCGGTATCGGTTTAGAGCAGGTTTTTTTCGTTGCTGTCGCAATTCGAGCAGGATTTATGCCATTGAATTGTAGAGGACCGCTTAGCGGTATTTGCAGTGACCATGAGGCAACTTTCATGCACATCAGTAGTCTGTGACTATGGCTTGTTCCTGAATGGAGAAATGCCTGCTAAACTTCTCAATTTATTGTTTAGAGTACAAGATAGATGACGATTCGAAACATTCTCGTCTTTCCCCACCCGAACCTGCGTAAGAAAGCGGCAAAGGTTGAAACGGTTGATGATTCCATACGTCGGCTGGTTGCGGATATGTTTGAAACCATGTACGACGCTCCGGGTATAGGTTTGGCCGCCACTCAGATAGATGTACATCAGCGCGTCATCGTAATGGATGTTTCGGAGGAGAAAAATCAACCCTTGGTGTTTATCAATCCGCAATTGATAGACGAAGAAGGCGAGGAAGAATGCGAAGAAGGATGTTTGTCGGTTCCGGGTTTTTACGAATTCGTAAAACGCTCGGAGAAGGTTCGTGTCCGGGCGCTGAACGAGCAGGGGGAAGCCTTTGAAATGGATGCTGATGGATTACTGGCTGTTTGTATTCAGCATGAAATAGACCATCTGAACGGGAAGGTATTTGTTGACTATATTTCTGTTCTCAAGCGCGACCGTATACGTAAAAAACTGGAAAAGCTGCAACGAAAAGCAAGCTGATTAAAGGCAGATTTCACTCTGGTACGGGAGCCGCTGTGCCTGTACTCAAATACCCTGGGCGGATTGCTACGTCTTTGAGCTGTCCTGAATAATAATAGGTAGCCCCGATCTTGAATTGTCATCAACTCCGCGTAGTATTTGCCGGCACGCCTGAATTTGCCCTTGAAGCCCTGCAGGCCGTTTTCAATTCCCCCCATCGACTCCTGGCCGTTTACACCCAGCCTGACCGTCCGTCGGGACGCGGAAGGAAACTCTCGCAAAGCCCGGTAAAACGATTTGCACTGGAACGGGGAATTCCGGTTTACCAGCCGGATACCTTTAAAGACCGGCAAACTCAGAGTGAACTGGCCTCGTTAGAACCCGATATTATGGTGGTTGCCGCCTACGGTTTGATTTTGCCTGTTTCGGTGCTGAATATCCCCACGCTTGGCTGTATTAATATTCATGCCTCTCTTTTACCCCGATGGCGTGGTGCGGCGCCGATTCAACGGGCCATAGAAGCGGGGGATCCGGTATCCGGCGTAACCATAATGCAGATGGCAAGGGGATTGGACACTGGCGATATGCTGCTAAAACGACCGGTTAACATTGAACTGAATACCACCGCACGGCAGTTGCATGATGCGTTGGCTCAAATGGGCGGGCGGGCTGTGTTGGAGGTCTTGCCGAAATTGTGTCAAGGCATGGTACAGGCAGAAGCGCAGGATGATTCGCATGCCACCTACGCCGACAAAATAGAGAAGCGGGATGCACGTATCGACTGGCGACTTCCCGCATTGCGGATCCACAAAAAAATCTGCGCCTTCAATCCCTTTCCGGTGGCCTATACCTACCTCGATGATAAGGCCGTGCGAATCTGGGACTCTGAGTTGTGCGCGCAGGCGCATGACTCCGGCGCTCAGCCCGGCGAAGTGATCGAAGCCTCCGACGATGGAATCCGCGTTGCCACCGGTGACGGGCAGATCCGGCTGTTAGCGCTTCAACTGCCGGGCAAAAAACCGCTTCAAAGCAGACAATTTCTTAACGGATGTCCGCTGGACGGGAAAAGTTTTGTCTGAATCTTTAAAGAAGGAACCACTGGCCGTTCGGGAAGCAGCAGTAGGTGTTTTATTGAATATTTTGTACGGGGGAGCGTCCGCATCGAGAGCATTACCGAAAATGTTGCCGTGTGTGGCGCACAGCGACCGAGCTCTCTTGCAGGAACTGTGCTTTGGTGTATTGCGATGGCAACCGCGCCTTGAAGCTTTGCAATCCATGTTGATGGACAAGCCTTTGCGCAGTAAAGACCGTGATATCCGGGTGCTGATCTGGCTGGGGCTTTATCAGCTGGATCACATGAGCATCCCCGCACACGCCGTCTTGCAGCAAACGGTACAAGTGGCAAAGTTACGGAATAAGTCCTGGGCCCGGGGGCTGGTCAATGCGGTGCTGCGCCGGTTTATCCGGCACAGTGAATCCATCGTGGAGCAGCTGGACGGAAACAGCGAAGTCCGCTATGCCCATCCCCGGTGGATTCTGGATCTCATGCAAACCGACTGGCCGGAACACTGGCCGGATATCGCCGATGCCGCCAACCGGCGGCCGCCCATGACTTTACGTATCAATCTAAACAAAGTCAGCCGGAAAGATTATATGGATCGGCTTACAGAGGCGGGTATGCCGTCCGCCGCCCACCCGCTTGCCCAATCCGCAGTCATTCTGAATAAACCGGTCAAGGTCGAATTATTGCCGGGATTCGAGCAAGGATGGGTCAGTGTTCAGGACGCGGGTGCTCAATTGGCGGCCGATCTTCTGACTCCCAAAGCAGGTGAGCGCATACTGGATGCCTGTGCGGCTCCCGGGGGCAAAACCTGTCATTTGTTAGAGCGGTGCACCGATTTGGATCTATTGGCGCTGGATCTGGATCAGGAACGATGTCGGAAAATCACGGAAAATCTGCAACGCCTCAGCCTTCAAGCGGTGGTAAAATGCGCCGATGCGGTACAGGCGGCACATTGGTGGGACGAAAAGCTGTTTGACGCAATATTGCTGGATGCGCCCTGTTCGGCGCTGGGCGTGCTTCGGCGGCACCCGGATATCAAAATCCTCCGAAAACCAGAGGATATTCAATCCCTGGCGGATCAGCAAAGCCGCTTGCTGCACGCCTTATGGCCATTACTGAAAACCGGGGGGCGTTTGCTGTACGCAACCTGCACGATCAGCAAACAGGAAAACAGCCGGCAGATAGCACGTTTTATTCATTCACAGAGGGATGCACAAAGTATTACTATTAATGCAGGCTGGGGCGAAAACGAGTCAAATGGCCGCCAGATATTGACCGGGGAATTCGGCATGGACGGATTTTTCTATGCCTTGATCAGAAAAACTCATTGATATGTGATTGGGAGACATCACTGAACCACATCGCTACAATACGGAAATATTCATCTGCGGTCATACTGCGTACGGCCTTGCTCGCAGTGGCGATGGCATTCCCGGGTATATCCGCAGCCGCCGAACGCTTTCAATTCGAGAACGTCAATATATACAAGTCTGACGGCAGATACTACCTGGATGCGGATACAACGGTGCGAATGCGGCGCAGGCCTGCCGAGGCCTTGGAAAAAGGCGTGTCTTTGTATTTTGATATGCAGATCAGTGTTATCCGCCAACGCACCTGGTGGCCTGACAGCACAGTGCGTTCGATTTCCAAGCGGTATCGACTGTTTTACTTTGAGTTGACCAGACACTACAGAGTAACGGAAATCTACAGTGGTGAAACTCGCAGTTTTCGCACACTGGATGAAGCTAAGGAATATCTGGGAAACATTGAGGGCCTGCCGCTGATTGCAGTTAATGAAGTCAAGAATCCGTCCCGCTACAGGATACAAATCCAAATCAAGCTCGATATTTCGGAGCTGCCCGCTCCGCTTCAAATACAAGCCTATACAACCCGGCGCTGGCGATTACAGAGCGACGTTACGGCATGGCCACTGGACTGACACAAAGACTGACCAGCAGCGTCGTATTAATGGCGACGCTGTTTGTCGTGTTGGTCTTGTCGCTGTATATTCTCAGCAACACAGCCGAAAATCTGGATCGCTTCGGTCGTTATTATTTCTGGTTGCTTCTGGCGGACGGGGCCGTGCTGGTTTTTATGGCGGTATTGATCGCCTCAAATTCCATCCACTTGATCAGGGAGTTTCGTCAGCGGGTAGCGGGATCACGCTTGACCGTAAAGCTGATCGTGATATCGGTTTTCCTCGCGCTGGTCCCCGTATCTTTGGTTTACATGTTTTCGGTGAAATTTCTGCGCACCAGCATCGACAGTTTTTTTGATGTCAATATCGAAGAAGTTCTGGATGACGCGCTTGAACTGAGCCGGGACTCACTGGCGCTGCAGATGCGCGTGATGAGACGTGTTACCACCGACATTGCCGCACAGCTGAACGATATTTCCAAAGAGGAATCGGTAGACGAACTCAGTGCCATTGGTGCCAGAGTTGAGGCTTCAGAGCTGACATTACTCGATGGAGAAAACAATGTTATTGCCGCCGCTGGTTTTTCCGGCGCTATTTCACTGACTCCGGATCGGCCGGACGATGACCTGGCCGCCCGTGCCAGAGCGGGTATTCCTTATGTGGGTGTGGATCCGATCGGCGATGGAGATCTGGTCATTCGTGTCATTGTACCCGTGCTTACCGGCGATCCGGTGCGGGGGAACAACGTATTGCAAGCTCTGTATCCGGTCGGTCAAAAATCCAATGAGATGGCCGTCAGTGTGCAGGAAAGCTACCAGCGCTACCAGCAAATGGTATTTCTCAGCAAACCCTTGAAACTGGGCTCGATACTGACACTCTCACTGGCTCTGATGCTGAGTGTGTTAACGGCCCTGTGGTTCGCTTTTTATGCGGCGCGGCGCATGATGGTGCCCATTCATGATTTGGTGGAGGGGACCAAGCAAGTCGCCGAGGGCGACTATTCGATCCGGATTTACAAGCACGGTGACGACGAGCTGCGTTACCTGGTTGATTCGTTCAACGATATGACGGATCGCCTGGAAAAGTCCAGTTTACAGGCCAGGCAAAACAGGGAGAATCTGGAAAGCCAGCGAGCTTACCTGGAAACTGTGCTCAGACATGTTTCGACGGGCGTAATTACCTTGGGGCCCGAAGGTCAGTTGAATACGGCCAATGATGCTGCTGCCGGAATTCTCAGCAACGAGCTGTACGACTATTTTGGCCGAAGTTTGCAAAATGATCAGGATCAGACCAGTTTGATTCATCAGTTTTATATACTCAATCAACGACACCTGATATCGGGTCAGGACTGGTCTCATGAGATTGAGGTTTTTCACAAACAGGGGCGCAGGCTGTTACTTTGCAGGGGTGCACAGCTGCGCGATTCGTATGGTCATATTGCAGGTGTGGTAATAGTATTTGATGATATTACGGCTATTGTTCAGTCGCAGCGAAATGCCGCCTGGAGTGAGGTTGCAAGACGTTTGGCACATGAGATTAAGAATCCGCTGACGCCAATACAATTGTCCGCTGAGCGGCTGCGGCGAAAGTATCTGGACAGGATGCAAGGCGAGGATGCCGAGTTGCTTGATCGCCTGACACACACCATTGTACAGCAAGTGGATGCAATGAAGTCTATGGTCAAGGCGTTCGCTGAATACGCAGACACACCAAACGTTCATTTTAGCCGGACCGATATTAATCAACTGATCCTGGAAGTGGTTGATCTGTACCGCGATGTTGACGACAGTGTCAATATCACCGCTCAGCTTTCAACCAATCTGCCTGCGATTTCGGCCGATGCGACTCGTATTCGCCAGCTCTTGCATAATCTCATCAAAAACGCGCTGGAAGCTCAGAAAGAAACGGAAAATCCCCTGGTCATAGTGTCCACCCGATTGATTGATAAGCGGGTGCTCGAATTGCGGGTTGAAGACGGCGGACCCGGTATATCACTTGAGTTGCTTGATAAATTATTTGAACCTTATGTAACATCCAAACCAAAAGGTACAGGTTTGGGTCTTGCGATTGTAAAGAAAATCGTAGAGGAACATAACGGTTTGGTGTTTGCACAAAACAGAGAAAGTGGTGGCGGCTGTTTGATTTTACATTTTCCTGTTCCATCAGCTGTCACTCAGCTAGAGGTAAAAGCAAATGGGTGATCCTTATATTCTGGTCGTGGACGATGAGCCCGATATTGGAAGTCTGGTTCAGGAAATCCTGGAAGATGAAGGCTATAATGTCAGCGTTGCAGATAACGGTGAAAGTGCACGAGCTGCAATACAGGAGCAGGCACCCCGATTGGTGTTACTGGATATATGGATGCCGGATGAAGACGGAATCAGTCTGTTGAAAGATCTCAAACGCAGCGGCCAGCTCAGATTTCCGGTAGTGATGATCTCAGGTCATGGAACGGTTGAAACCGCGGTTGAAGCGACCCGGCACGGGGCGGTGGATTTTATCGAGAAGCCCCTATCGCTGGCAAAATTGCTGCTTATTGTGGAGAAAGCACTGATCGGCTCATCTGCCACCGGCATCGGCGGATCCGCGGCGAGAGTGGGTGTTCCCGCTGAGCTGATCGGCAGCAGTGACTATATCAAACAGCTGAGGCAGCAAATCGACGATATGGCCGCGAAGGATCACAATATTGTGATCCGCGGAGAGCATGCGGTTGGAAAAACCCTGATCGCGCAACATATCCACATAGCCAGCAGCCGTGCCAATGGCCCGTTTATCGTACTGCGATGCGATAGTTTGTCCACCGCGAATTCGTCGCGTGAACTCTTGGGGGAAAGCGGCCACGGCTCGTTGAATAGCGGTTATCTTGAATCGTCTTCGGATGGAACACTTTTACTGAAAGATGTGGACCAACTGCCCGAAACCGCGCAGTCGCTTTTACTGGACGTGATCGAAAAACGGGAAATCCGTCGAATTGGCTCCCTGGCGCGGCAACAACTGAATATCCGTTTCTTATCGTCTTGCCGGGACAATTTAGCGGATTTGGTGAGCCGTGGTGAATTTTCGGCCGATTTATATTCCTATCTCGGCGAAGGAGAAATTGTCTGTCAGCCCTTACGCGAGCATCCGGAAGATATTCCCGCCTTGCTGGATTTTTGCGTGAACTTGTTTGTAGAAACGGAAAATTTACCCTATCGGCACTTTACCGTGGCTGCACAGAATCGGTTGCGGAATCTGGATTGGCCGGGAAATTTTCTGGAGCTTAAAAACCTGGTGCAGCGTTTGATGATACTCGGCAGCGGGGTGGAAATCGATGTTGACGAGATCAATAAGATGCTGGGGGATACGGGCAGATCCGGCATTGAAACGGAGCATGGGTCGGGGATTTCTTTCGATCTGCCGTTGCGCGAGGCGCGTGCCGCTTTTGAGCGTGCGTATATGCTCCATCAATTACAGCTGGCGGAAGGAAATATCGGAGAGCTGGCCAAACGCGTTGGTATGGAGCGAACCCACCTTTATCGCAAACTGCGCAGTCTGGAAATAGATCTTGGTAAAGTCAGAGACTGAATCGCGATTGAGTCACGCTTTAGGCAGCGGGCCCATTTACTTGACGACAATAATGTCGCATTTTCGGTACAATTACACGGTTATTTCCTTAATGTGTTGACCGGACAGCTCGAATGAAAATAATCGTCCTGGGAGCGGGGCAGGTTGGTTCAACTGTTGCCCACAGTCTTGCTCGTGAAAACAACGATGTAACCGTCATTGATACCGAGGCTGAAGTTCTGGAGGAGTTGCACAATACCCTTGACCTTAGGACGATTCAGGGAAGCGGGTCGCACCCCCATATCCTAAAACAGGCGGGTGCGGAGGATGCCGATATGATCGTCGCCGCCACCAACGCTGATGAAGTTAATATGGTGGCCTGCCAGATAGCCTATTCGATGTTCCATACGCCCACCAAAATAGCTCGCATCCGCTCTCAGGGATATCTTGCAGAGGGTGCGCAGCTGTTTAAGAATGATCATATTCCCGTTGATGTATTGATTAGTCCCGAGAGGCTGGTCACAGATCACATCGAGCGAATTATCGAGCATCCGGGAGCCTTGCAGGTGGTCGATTTTGCCGAGGGGCGGGTACGGCTGGTAGGGGTCACAGTCGACGAACAGGCACCGATGAACGGCATGTCCATAGGAGTGATGAATAAACTCTTGCCCGATGTGGAAACCCGTATTGCCGTTATATACAGGGAGGAAAAAGCAATTTTTCCAAAAGGAAACACTGTCATTAAAACCGATGATATAGTGTTTTTTCTGGCTTCGCGATACGACACCCGGGAAGTCATGGCTAAGTTCTGTACTCTGGGCAAGCCTAACCGCAGAATCATGATTGCCGGGGGAGGCAATATCGGAAGCGGGCTGGCGCATCGGCTTGAAGGCAGGTATCAGGTCAAAATCATTGAAGCGAACGCAGAGCGGGCCGATGTACTGGCGGCCGAACTTAAGGACACGCTGGTTTTCGAGGGTGATGCAGCCGACCACGATTTGCTGATCTCTGAGAATATCCAGGATATGGATGTCTTTTGTGCGCTGACCAATGATGACGAAGCCAATATTCTTTCCGCCATGCTGGCAAAGCGCATGGGGGCGGGTAAGGTGATGTCCCTGATCAATCGACCCGCCTATGTCGATCTGGTTGAACGAGGATTTATCGATGTTGCGGTATCGCCGCAGCAGATCACCATTGGTGCGCTGTTGACGCACATAAGGCGAGGAGACGTTGTCGCAGTATATTCTCTGAGAAAGGGCGCGGCTGAAGCCATGGAGGCCATAGCGCATGGCGATGAAAACACATCCAAGGTCGTGGGACGCAGGATAGAGGATCTGCCTTTACCCGAGGGTGCCACCATAGGCGCATTGGTACGCGACGCTAAGCTGCTTATCGCTCATCATGATACGCAAATCCAATCTCAGGACCATGTCATCATGCTTGTGGTTAACAAGGAACAGATACCGGATGTAGAAAAACTCTTCCAGGTAGATGTCACCTTTATCTAGTACATCGACAACATCGCCTAAGGAATTTCCGGTATGCAGTTTAACGTTATTCAGCGAGTACTCGGAGTTTTACTGTCTTTGTTCAGTGCGACGCTTATCCCTCCTGTCATTGTTTCCTTATATTACAACGATGGAGCGATGGTCTCTTTTATCGACGCCTTCGGCCTGACTCTGGTTACCGGCCTGCTGCTGTTGTGGCCTGTAAGGAAGGAAAATTCGCAGTTGCGTTTGCGGGACGGATTTATCGTTGTGGTGTTATTTTGGACCGTGCTGGGCATATTCGGCGCACTTCCCTTATACATGCATGATCCCCTGAATCTGACAATTGCAGGTGCGGTATTTGAATCGCTCTCCGGTCTTACAACCACAGGCGCGACAGTCATTGTCGGCCTGGATTCTCTGCCGCGGTCGATATTGTTTTACCGGCAGCAAGTACAGTGGCTTGGCGGCATGGGGTTGATTGTACTCGCGGTTGCCATTCTTCCCATGCTCGGTATCGGCGGAATGCAGCTTTACAAGGCGGAGACACCCGGTCCGCAGAAAGATAAATTAACTCCCCGCGTGGCGGAAACGGCGAAAGCACTTTGGTTTATATACGTCGCGCTGACAGTGATTTGCATGCTAGCCTATTGGCTTGCCGGCATGTCTTTATTCGATGCTATAGGCCACAGTTTTTCAACCGTGGCAATCGGAGGCTTTTCAACTCATGATGCCAGTCTTGGTTATTTTAACAGCCGACTGATTGAAATGATTGCGGTGGTATTTATGGTGGTTTCAGGGGTGAATTTCGCTCTGCATTTCATGGCGGTGAGATCGCTGTCCTTTTCTCCCTACAAGCGCGACAGCGAGTTCAAAGCTTACGCTATTGTTTTGGTATCGGTGACGCTGGTAACCAGCCTTTATCTATACATCACGCATACCGAGGGACTCTCGGATGCCTTCTTCGACGGGATTTTTCACGCGGTTTCGATAGGCACGACCACCGGATTTACGACCAGGGAATATTTTAACTGGCCCGGATTTTTACCCGTGATGTTACTGTTCGCCAGCTTCGTCGGTGGCTGCGCCGGTTCCACCGGCGGAGGGATGAAGGTTATACGTTTCTTGTTACTGCTGAAACAGGGTATGCGGGAATTGACCCGTTTGATTCATCCAAAAGCCAAGATTCTGGTCAAGATCGGCAACCATCCCATGCCGGACAGGGTTATAGAAGCTGTGTGGGGATTTTTCGCAACTTATGTCGCTATATTTGCAGTGATGCTATTGCTGATGATGGCTGCGGGACTTGATCAGGTAACGGCTTTTTCGGCAGTGGCCGCCTGCCTGAACAATCTCGGACCGGGCCTAGGTGAGGTGGGTTCAAATTACGCCACATTGAGCGATGGTCCACTGGTCATTTTATGTTTTGCCATGCTTTTGGGTCGGTTGGAAATTTTCACCTTGCTGGTTCTCTTCACACCCGCATTCTGGAAAAAATAGTCATGTCTTCCGACGAACAGAAGAAATGGGATCAACGCTACACAAACCACCCAGTCGTCGAACCCCGGGCCGCTGAAGTGCTAGCCTGCAATTTACATTTATTACCCTCGAAAGGAAAAGCACTGGACCTGGCATGCGGCCTTGGCGCTAATGCTATATTGCTGGCAAAATCAGGGCTTCAAACATCCGCCTGGGATATTTCTCCCGTCGCACTAAAGGATTTGCAAAATCGCAGCCGAAAGCTGAAACTTCGAATAGAGACACAAACTCGTGATGTTGTCAAAGAACCACCGGCAACTTCCTCTTTTGATCTTATTGTGATTTCCCGTTTTCTAGACCGCGGCTTGTTTCCGCATTTAATCGACGCCGTTAAAGCGGGGGGGCTTTTGTTTTACCAGACGTTCACTGCAGAAAATACGGGTACGGGCGGGCCGAGCAATGCGGATTTTTTATTGAAAAAAAATGAATTACTGCACCTCTTTCGCGGTCTGACCGTTGTGTCTTTCCGGGACGAAGGGCGGATTGGCAGTTTACAGCAGGGATTAAGGAACGAGTCCTGGATAATCGTGAAAAAGGAGGAGAAAGACAAATGAAAGATACCAGTGTGTTTGAACAAATGCTGGAAATGGGAAAGGATAATGCTTTGCTGCGTTTCACTTTAGGTTCGGCCTTTTTTAAACAACAGCGGTACGGTGAAGCGGTTGAACATTTACAAAAAGCGGTGGAGTTTACGCCAGACTACACGGCCGCCTGGAAAATTCTCGGGCGTGCATTATTGGCTGCCGAGAAATATGAAGGTGCCAAAGATGCGTTTATTAAGGGTATACAGACGGCGAAAGACAAAGGTGACAAACAAGCCGAGAAGGAGATGGCGGTTTTTCTGAAGCGGGCTGAAAAGCGAATTAATACGAAATGACCCCGGGCTGAGATCCTGTTCAAGATGCCTGAAATTCGGAAATCGCGGATGGGAAGTATGAGTGGCAGCTGTACCCATCTGAGCCTGAATCACTTTCACCCCAGGTACTGGCCGACCTGGTTTATTATAGGCTTATTATCCATACTGTGGTTAATACCCCGCCGGCAACGTGACGCTCTGGCCGCACGGATGGCGGATTTGTATGCAAGAAAAGACAGCAATCATCGTCATTACGCCCAAGTCAATCTCGCCCTTTGCTTTCCTCATCTGTCCATCCATGAACGCCGGCAGATGCTGAGAACGCATTTTCGGCGTTTCTTCCAGGTCATGAGCGACTCTCCGCTGTTTTGGTGGGGCAGTGATGCCATGATAAAAAAACGTGTCTTTGTTAGCGGTCAGGAGGCAGCCGATAAAGCCATTCGAAACGGTGAGAGTGTTATCTTTTTAGTGAGCCACAGCATTGCTCTGGATGTATGCAGCAGCCTTTTGACCATCGATTATCCAATGCAGGGTGTGTATAAACCCTTTAAAAATGCGGTGTTCGAATGGCTGGTTTTTCGCATGCGCACGAAACGTGGTGGCAGGCTTGCGGCACGAGGCGAAGGATTCAAAACGGTGATCCGTGATCTTAAGAAAGGTGTGACACTGTTTTATCTGAGCGATGAAGATTTAGGGCGCGAAGGGTCAGTATTTGCTCCTTTTTTCGGTCAATCCAAAGCGACACTCGCCATGTTGCCGAGAATTACAAAAATCGCTGATGCGAAAGTATTTCCTGTCTACGCTCACTACTTGCCGGAATGCGGAAAATATCAGATCAGCATTTTACCTCAGCTTCATGATTATCCGGACGGTGATCCTTACACAGATGCAAAACGAATGAACGAAGTGACGGAAGAATCTATTATGATTTGCCCGGAACAGTATCTGTGGAAACTGCGGCTTTTTAAAACTCAGGCAAACCCGGCACACAAAGCGCCCTATAAAAAGGTCAAGGAAGGATCGTTGAAGCTGGAGATCTGAATTTTACGGATCCTCGTCTATGTATGATGCAAGTGGCCATAGCATCGCACTCAGCGCGATATGGGTTGTGTATTTTCTTCTTAAATTGCAAGTCAGGATCAGCGTTGTAAAAACCATGTATCTTGATATAAGCGAGTCATAAAATGCACGGTTTATTGCGTTAAAATATTGACAGCATGTGTCCGTTGCCGATCCGCCCCATAGCTTGTAATATAAATGACCTCCATCTGTTTTTTTAAATGTACAAGATATTGGTGTACTGATACTATCTCACATTATTGTTGAGTTCCCATAACCCGGATCTAATCCCGATGACAAAATATATTTCAACCCTTATCTTGCTGGCTATATTGCCGATCACCCATGCTCATGCCGAATATCTCGGACTGCCCTACGGCCGCTCTGCCGATATTTCAAGCCATGCCGAATTGGCAGTGGAAGGTGGTGTTCAATTGGGCGACATCGACAATTTTATGGCGCGCGCATCTTTAAAATTAAATGACAGGCTCAGCCTTTATGGTGACCTGGGTTTTTCGGATGCCGACCATTCGGTTGGTTCAGATTCCGGTGTCAGCTTCGGCGGAGGCGCGGTCTTTGGTTTGGGCCAGTTGGCCGAAGGAGTGGATTTTGGCGGGCTTGCAAGCCTTCATCTCGCATCCACGGGAGATCTGGACTGGACAGACTTGGCATTTCGGGTCATTGCCAGCGGCGAGCTGCCCGTTCAGGATATTAAGGCTGCCTGGTATGGCAGTCTCGGAATAGAGTTCCTCGATGTCTCGGTCGATAATTGCCGAATCTGTGATGCGGATGATACGGAATTCGCATTCGGAGGCGGTATTATTTATCCGATCGGCCCCGGCGAGGCTTATGGAGGTCTCGATTACGTTGATGATTTAACCATCGGCGGTGGTTACAGAATCAGCCTGAGATAGGAATTCTCAGGGGAAACTCACCATTCCCTGCCGCAAAGCGGGTGAGAACGCCGCAATTTCCGCATTTTTCTGAGGTGAATGTAATCTCAATCAGTTTGCTCCGCAGCATGAAAATTGCTTTAACTGGGTCCTGATTGATTAATATTGCGGACCCGGCTGTTTCCGCAGGGGCAGGCCAATGCTGAAAATACTGCTGATCCCTATCGGCGTTTTATTAAGTTATTCGTCTTTATGGGCTATGTCTCATGAGGATGCCCGTCACCTGCTTTCCCGCAGCGGTTTTGACGAACCGCCCGACACCGTTGTGACGCTTGCCCGGCTGAGCAGGCAGGCAGGGGTTGATCTTATCGTAAGATCGGCTGATACCGCATGGCAAGTCGAACCGCCTGGCTGGACGTCTCAGGATAAGCGCATATTTAAACCCAGTACCGGGATGAGTCGCGTACAGCGTCGAGAAGCCAAACGTAAACATATTGATCATCATCGCGAGTGGCTGTATGAGCTGCAGGACTGGTTGCTGGAACAGGCGGTTAAGAGTTCATCGCCGCTTGCCGAGCGCATGACCTATTTCTGGCAAAATCACTTTACTTCCTCTTGGCTGAAGGTGCGCCAGACTCAGCTGATGTTCGATCAACTGACGCTGCTACGCACAAACGCCCTGGGGAGTTACGCCGAAATGTTGAAAGGCATAGTGCGCGACCCGGCCATGCTGGTGTATCTGGACAATCAACAGAATAAAAAGCACAAACCCAACGAGAATCTGGCCCGCGAACTTCTTGAGTTATTCAGTCTGGGCGAGGGGAATTACTCGGAGAAAGATATTAAAGAAGCAGCCCGCGCTCTAAGCGGCTGGTCAGTCGATAAAGACGCCGCTTTTGTCATCAAGAAAAAACAGCACGACGACGGTGAGAAAACTTTTCTGGGTGAGACCGGTCATTTCGACGGCGACGATATTGTCGACACCATACTTCGGCAGGATTCGACGGCGGAATTCATCGTGACAAAACTCTGGAGAGAGTTTATTTCTCCGGCTTCCGATAAAGACGAGGTATCCAGACTTGCTAAACTTTTCCGTGATAGCGGCTATCAAATCAAACCTCTGCTGACCGCGCTCTTTACCACTGATCAATTCTGGGCGGAGGAAAACCGCGGCAGCCTGATTAAATCCCCATTGCAGTTTGTCGTGGGGACAATCCGCAGCCTGGAAATTCCGGTTGAGAATTACAGACCTCTGGCCAAAGCCAGCCGGGCCATGGGTCAGCGTCTTTTCAATCCACCCAATGTCAAAGGCTGGCCGGGTGGTATCGACTGGATACACTCCTCAACCTTAATATCCCGAAAAAACTTTCTTGCCAGAGCACTACGCGGCCAGGATATGAAAAATGCAGCAATGCTGATGCAGGCAGCAAACAATCGGCAAAACTCTCCATTGGAAAATTTTGCAGAAGGCATTCCTATAAAAGCGATAGAAAAAATGTTGCTGTGCTGTGCACCCGCCGCTGTTGAGCACAGGGGCAGTCGCGAGCAGCAAATACGCGACTTGTTGTTTGACCCCGTGTATCAGCTCAATTAATACGCACGAGTGGAGGGATAATGTCAATGAAAAGAAGAGCATTTTTAAAATCCTTGGCCGCTGCCGGCATGACCGGCCTCGCCGGGGACCTGGCGGCCAATACCGCTGAATCCGATGAAGGGAAAAACAGGATTCTTATCCTGATTGAGCTCCAGGGCGCCAACGACGGCTTGAATACACTTGTTCCTTATGATAACCCTTTATATTACAAGCTAAGGCCTACTCTCTCGATTGAAAGGGATGAAGTACTGCAGCTTTCGGATCACCAGGCTTTGCACCCTTCACTTAGAGGCTTGTATCAAATCTGGAATGAAGGGCAATTAGGGATAGTGCAAGGCCTGGGTTATCCGAATCCGAACCGTTCACACTTCCGGTCGATCGAAATCTGGGAAACTGCCTCGGAATCCGATGAAGTATTGGAGCAAGGATGGCTGGCACCGCATTTAAACGGCATTGCCGGCCGGAAGATGGTTTCCGCGGATGCTCTGGCGGTGAGCCAGGATGCCGGGCCCATGGCCGGAGCTACCTCGAATACCATTATCATGAATAATTTTGACCGGTTTATGAGGCAGGCAAGAAAGATGCGGGCGCTCGAACATAGAACGCAGAATGCAGCTTTAAGGCACATTCTTTCCGTACACAATAGAATGCAGCAAGCGGCTCTGGGATTTTCCGGGATCATAGACAATCTGGAGCAGTCCACGCACGTGTTTCCGCAATCCAAACTCGGCGTACAATTGCGGACGGTCGCGCAACTCATCTCCAGCGATATAGGGATTTCGATCTACAAGCTTGGATTAGGAAGTTTCGATACTCATGCAAACCAAAGGCAGAAACATGCCCAGCTTTTAACGGAGTTGTCTGATGCGATATACAGTTTCAAACGTGCGATGCAGGCGGAAGGGTTGTGGAACCGGATTCTTCTGATGACCTATTCGGAATTCGGCAGGCGCGCCCGGGAAAACGGCAGCCGGGGGACGGACCACGGTACGGCTGCGCCGCATTTTCTGGCCGGAGGGCTGGTGCGCGGCGGTCTTTACGGTGAGGCTCCTTCCTTATCCGAACTGCAAAACGACGATTTGCAATATACCCTGGATTTTCGTGGTCTTTACCATACTGTGCAAAAAGATTGGCTCAGGTCAGACACGCTAAGCGTTCATTTACAGAAATTCCCGGTCCTGGATGTATTCACTAAGAAGAATATCTGAGATTGTTCTTATTAAAAGCATGCAAAATACATCGAACGCCCTGAAAATTCTGAGTTTGTTGGATCATACGCGTTTGGCCGAGGATGATGACGAACAGGCAATCATCCGGTGGTGCGAACAATCCACAAACATCTACGGTACAGCCGCTGCGGTTTGTGTCAGGCCTGAGTTTGTAAAGACTGCCGCGGAGCAGTTGCAATCCAGTACCGTACGCATCGCCACGGTTGCAAACTTCCCTTACGGTCGCCCGGATCCGGAGTTACCCAAAAAACAGATTATGCGGGCCATTGGTGATGGGGCGGATGAGGTGGATATTGTATTCCCGTGGAAAAACTGGCTCGACGGCGATCACATCAGCGGCAGTGATTTGGTTTCCGGCTGTAAAAGCCGCTGCGGGAATACCACTTTGCTGAAGGTGATTCTGGAAACCAATGGCCTGAATGACGATGATCAGATATACCGTGCGGGAAGGGCTGCCATCGATGCCGGTGCTGACTTTATTAAATCCTCGACAGGTGTGATTGGCGGCCCGCCCCGTCCCTCGGCCGTTCTGGCCATGATGGGGGCGATATCGGATTCCGGTTCGAATTGCGGTCTTAAACTATCGGGCGGAATACAGACTGTCAATGACGCGGAACTTTACCTCAGGCTGGTTGAAAATACACTGGGAGAGGAATGGTTAAGGCCGGACCGATTGCGATTCGGAGCCAGTAGACTGCTTGAATCACTAAAGACAACTATCGCAGCGGATATGCAGATTCCTGACGAGTACTAGCGGTTCATCATGGACTCCTTGCCGCCGTTCCACTACTATCTGGCTGCATTTTATTCAGGAGTTGTTATGTCGCGCATAAAGATCGATATGCCGGATACTTATCTGTATTCCACTACCTTGCCCATCCGAATCAGCGATATCAATTACGGAGGCCATCTCGGGAATGATTCTGTGCTCACGCTGATTCACGAAGCCCGGGTAAGATTTATGCAGCACTACCACTACAGCGAATTTGATGTTGAAGGTTTCGGCATCATAATGACCGATTCAGCCGTCGTGTATAAGGCGGAAGCGTTTCAAGGTGACCTGTTGCAAATTGAGGTGACGGTAGGCAAGTTCGCCAAATACGGTTGCGACTTTTACTATATGCTGAGTAATAAGGACACAGCGGTTGAAATTGCCCATGCCAAAACCGGTATGGTTTTTTATGATTACGATCGACGAAAAGTGGTACCGCTGCCGTCCAGATTCAAAGAAAGTTTTCTCAAGGAGCTTTAGCAGCCTTCCATACTCCATCTATTGACGCCGTTCGGACAAGCTGTACTTTCCACACGGATGCCTTTAAACAAACCACTCTCAGTATTTAAGGGCTAACCGGGAACAATACAAATCCGGCTACAACGTCAGGTCGTAATGACGGGATCCATCCCGCAGTTATCGTCGCTATCGACTGCAATTCTGGGTCGTTCCGAGTGCAGTTCGTTGATGTAAATCTTTGTTAAATTTGTAAAATTTTAAGATTTCGGGTTTTTTTGTGGTAGATTTTTGCAACAGACGAGCCCTGCTCGATTCGTAGTAACCTGATCGAAGCCCTGAGTAAATCTTGAATATTCAAGTTCAGGTTTATCGATAGCTGATCAAACGGGAGTAATCAAATGGTAGATACCGTGAAAATATTGGGTGCACTTTTGGGTGGAGGCGGAATGTCTTCCGGCTCAGGGACATCGGTATTGAAGTCAATTCTGGACGCAGCAACCAAAGGAGGCGCGACTGCCCAGGCCGGTGGTGGAGGAGGCCTGGGTGATTTACTGGGGAGCGTACTCGGCGGCGCCAAGGGAGGAGGATCAGCCCAACAGTCGGGAGCTGGAGGTCTGGGTGACTTACTGGGCAGCGTACTCGGCGGTAAACAGACACAGTCGGGAGCGGGAAAAGGCGCCGGCCTGGAAGATTTGCTGGGCGGCGTTCTGGGAGGCGGCCTTTCCGGCGGATCGGGATCTTCCCGCGGATCGGCTGGAGGCAACGATCTGGGCGGATTGATCGAAGCGGCCTTAAAGCAATTCGGCAATAAAGAAACCGCTGCACAGAAAAATACGCAACCTAAATCGTTTGAAGAGCATTCACCGGGAATGGTTCACAGCGAAGCCTGCGAACAGGCAACTCTAGTCATTCGTGCCATGGTGAATGCGGCAAAATCCGACGGGCGGGTGGATAAACAGGAGCAGGATAAAATTCTCGGCAAACTCGGCCATGTTACTCAGGAAGAAATCAGCTTCGTCCGTGATGAAATCGCCAAACCTCTGGATGTCCAGGGATTCGCCCGCGACGTGCCGCCATCCATGGCCAACCAGATTTACGCCATGTCTCTGACTGCCATTGATCTCGATTCCAACCCGGAGGCACAATATCTGCACCAGTTAGCCCAAGGGTTGAATATTTCGCCACAGACAGCTAATCAGATACACAAACAGCTAGGTGCGCCTGCGTTGTATTCTTAAGCTTTCCGCATAGCCTCTTTAAAGTCGTTTCCGTGAAGATGAAAACTCCACGAATACATTGTTGGAGATTTCATCTTCGCGGGTACGGTCAACTCGAACTGAATTTAAATCTCAAATCTTAGCGGCACAAGCTACCGCGTCCATTCCCGATCGGTCAGAAGTTGATACGCTGAATTCAAAATGATAGTGTATATTTTTTTCCTATAATGTCGTAGGAATTATCAATTTGACTTCTATTTCCAATCCCTGAAACTAGGGCAAAGGCAATCCAATAATATCAAAAGAGCAATACCGTAGAATCGGAGGAGAAACCATCATGCGTCGAAAATTGTTACTTACCCCCTTGTCCCTGCTGCTTTTGCTGACGCCGCTCATCGTGTGGGCACAGACGGAACTGACGGTATACACCGCCGTCGAGGCTGAAGACCTCAAGCGCTATGCGGACACCTTTAACGAGGACCATCCGGATATCAAGATCAACTGGGTGCGGGATTCCACCGGCATAGTGACCGCCAAGCTGCTGGCCGAGAAAAACAATCCCCAGGCGGACGTTGTGTGGGGGCTTGCGGCCACGTCACTGTTGCTCCTTAAAAGCGAGAATATGCTGGAGCCGTATAGTCCCGCGGGTGTGGAAGCCCTCGATCCGAAATTTGTCGACAAATCGGATCCTCCCACCTGGACAGGTATGGATGCCTGGGTGGGGTCAATTTGTTACAACACGGTGGAAGCGGAAAAGCTTGGCCTTACCCCGCCGGGTTCCTGGAAGGATTTGACCAAGCCCATGTATCAAGGCCATGTCATTATGCCTAATCCAAACTCCTCGGGAACCGGTTTTCTGGATGTTTCCAGTTGGTTGCAGATGTTCGGTGAAGAAGGCGGATGGGAATATATGGATGCACTGCATAGCAATATTGCGCGCTATACGCATTCAGGATCCAAACCCTGCAAACTCGCAGCGGCCGGCGAGATCCCGATCGGCGTGTCTTTCGCCTTTCGCGGAGCCAAGTCCAAGGCCGCGGGCGCACCGCTGGAAATCATCGTGCCCTCAGAAGGGGTTGGCTGGGATATGGAAGCCACTGCGATCATCGCCGGTACGCCTAATCTGGAAGCGGCCAAAAAACTCGTCGACTGGTCGATTACCAAAAAGGCCAATGAGATGTACAACGTCGGTTATGCTGTAGTCGCTATCCCCGGAATTGCCAAACCGGTTGAGCACTTTCCCGAAGGGCTTGAGGAGGCGATGATTGAGAACGATTTCGAGTTCGCCGCCAATAACCGCAAAGCCATTCTGACCGAGTGGCAATCACGTTATGATTCCAAGTCCGAGCCGAAAAAATAAATAAGTAGTGACCGACCGATCACCGTTCTTCTCGGCCAGTGAAAGGATCTTCCGTCATCATTCAACGACCCTGCGCGTTGAATGATGACGCCGACCGGTGATCGTATTTTCGCCACGGCAAGCTTAAGAATCGCGCGAGGCACTCTGCAATCTCGGCTCAAGTGCCTCGGTTTCTCCAAATCCTGGGGTCGGGAACTCGGCAATGAATCAGAACAACAAAGTCAAGTACTTACAGATCGACAATCTCTGGAAAGCATTCGGTGAGTTTATCGCTCTAAAAGATATATCACTCACGGTTTATGAAGGCGAATTCGTTTGTTTCCTCGGGCCATCCGGATGTGGCAAGACTACCTTGCTCAGAGCGATTGCGGGGCTTGATCACCAAACCCGGGGTACGATTATCCAAGAAGGCAGGGACGTCTCCGATCTTCCGCCGTCACAACGCAACTTTGGCATTGTATTTCAGTCCTACGCCCTTTTCCCCAATTTGACGATTCGAAAAAATATTGCCTTCGGGCTTGAGAATATCGGAAGGGACAAGGCCGATATTGCAGCCCGGGTGGACGAGTTACTGGCCTTGGTCGGCCTTCCCGATCAAGGCGACAAATACCCCGCTCAACTTTCCGGCGGGCAGCAGCAAAGGATTGCACTGGCCCGTGCCATCGCAACGTCTCCGGGTTTACTGTTGCTCGATGAACCGCTTTCCGCTTTGGATGCAAAAGTGCGCGTACATCTGCGCCATGAAATCAAGGAATTACAGCGCGAACTCGGTGTCACGACCATAATGGTCACTCATGATCAGGAAGAGGCTTTGTCCATGGCGGACCGGATCGTGGTGATGAATCACGGCGTCATAGAGCAGGTTGGCACGCCGACAGACGTTTATCGAAATCCGCAAACGCTGTTTGTCGCTGATTTTATCGGGGAAATGAATCAACTGCCGGCCACAGTCAGCGACGATGGCGGTTTGAAAATCGGCAATAGCGCTTTCGTCTGCAGGGATCACGAGTTCCCTGAAGGTGCGAAGGTGGTTGCCGCCATCCGCCCGGACGACATAGTTCCGCATGAAAAGGATTACACACCGGCGGAGGGAAAGTCTAACTGCCAGCGCGTGATGCTCAAGGATATGGAATTTCTGGGTTCCTTCTGGCGCTGTCATTTGCAAAACGAAAATTTCGCGGGTAAGGAATTGATTGCTGACTTTTCCGCCAATGCGGTTCGCCGGCTTTCGCTCCAGTCTGACAAACCCATGACCGTCCGTTTGCCGAAGAGCCGGATGATGGCCTTTACCCCTCGCGGAGCGCGTTGATGAATTCCGCGGCACCGGAGATGCAATCGCTTCCGGCGGGGCCGAAAGTCAAGCCGAAATCCAGCGGCGATGACATCATGATGCGCTCCTGGATGATGGTGATTGCCGTTTACCTGGTCATCACTTTGGTATTACCGCTCTATGCGATGCTCTCCAGATCCTTCTCCACCTACGTTTTTGATTTGTCCCGTTACGAGTTTCAAGTCAGTGATCAGAATGGGCAGTTCCTGGAACCGCCGGTATCGGCCTTTGACCTGAATCAGAAAGTCAAGGCGGTGTCCGACCAGAAACTCAATACAAGTTCCGATGGCCGGCTGGCGGCAACCTTATTGTTTCCGGAATTCAATTTCCGCAGCCCGGTAAAATACAGGATTCGCGGTACTGCGGCCGATGCCCAATACCTGATCGGATCGACTCTGATGCAAGGGACGCAATGGGAGGAACTTGATTCGAACACCTTTCGACGTGTCCAAATGCGACCAGTCTCGGCTACCGGGCTTGGAAATTTCGTCAGCTATTTCTCGACCCCCGCGCTGTTTAAATCGATTCAGAATTCTCTGTTGATCGCGATAATCAGCACCGTGATCACCGTTGCTTTGGCATTTGGTTTTGCCTACGCGCTGAGCCGCAGCTGTATGCGATTTAAAGGCGTTTTTCGTCTGATTGCCATGGTGCCGATCCTGGTTCCATCGCTTTTACCCGGCATCGCTCTCGTCTACTTGTTCGGCAATCAAGGTATGCTTAAGGAGCTGATGTTTGGTGCAAGTATTTATGGTCCCATCGGAATCGTCATCGGATCGATTTTTTTTACCTTTCCCCACGCGTTTATCATTATCTCGACCGCCCTGGCCATATCCGACGCCAGACTTTATGAAGCCGCTGTATCTCTGAACGCTTCGCGATGGAAAACATTCTGGATCGTCACCGTACCCGGAGCGCGCTACGGTTTAATCTCCGCGGCCTTTGTGGTCTTCAACCTTGTCATAACGGACTTCGGCCTGCCCAAAGTCATAGGAGGGCAGTTCAATGTTCTTGCGGTCGATATTTACAAGCAGGTCATAGGCCAGCAGAACTTCGAGATGGGCGCTGTCGTGTCGGTTGTCCTGGTTGTGCCGGCCATACTGGCTTTTGCGGTTGACAGAATGGTTCAGCGTAAACAGGTTGCGCTTTTATCCGCAAGATCCGTCCCCTATCAGGCAACTCCGAATCATAAAGTGGATTGGTCCTGGTTTGTATATTGTGCGGTCGTCAGCATTTTCATTCTCGGACTGCTTCTGGTCTGCCAATACGCTGCGCTGATCAAATTCTGGCCCTATGATTTGAGTCTCAGCCTGAACAATTATCAATTTGATCAAATGGACGGCGGCGGCTGGGCCAGTTACTTTAATTCCATCAAGCTAGGCCTGCTGACCGCTGTGTTTGGAACCTGTATAGTCTTCTTTGGCGCTTATCTGGTCGAAAAATCCAGCGGCTTTAATGCAGGCCGGGGCTTGTTCCAGATGATTGCCATGCTGCCTATGGCCATACCCGGAATGGTGCTTGGTCTGGCCTACATTTTTTTCTTCAACAACCCGGCCAATCCACTGAACTTTATCTACGGCAGCATGGCAATCCTGGTTGTCTGTACCGTCACCCACTTCTACACCGTCTCCCATTTGACGGCGGTGACCGCCTTAAAGCAAATGGATCGTGAATTTGAATCCGTCGCCTCGTCGCTTAAACAACCGATGATGAAGCTGTTTTCCCGCGTTACCGTGCCCGTCTGCTTACCGGCGATACTGGATATCTCCATCTACCTTTTTGTCAATGCTATGACAACAGTATCAGCGGTTGTCTTTCTCTATTCACCCAAAACTACGCTGGCATCCATAGCGGTGCTGAATATGGACGATGCGGGTGACATCGCGCCGGCGGCAGCCATGGGCATGATGATTTTTTACACCAACGCAGCCGCACGAATAATTCACATGATGGCGTCCAGAGGGCTGCTAAGGCGTACCCAGGCCTGGCGTATGCGTTAAGCCGGTGGCTGTTTCGGGTGGATATCCGATTTTACGAATTCAACAAATGAACGGATGATTTTCAGGTCGCGTCTCTGCGACAAATAAATCAGTGTTTCCGTCATCTGGATATAAGAGCCTTTGATCGGAATTCGGACCAAACGGTTATCATTGCCGAATTCCGCGTCGGACACAAATCCTATACCGACTCCGGATGCCACTATATCCCGCATGGCCTCGCGGCCTTCAACTTCCATCACCGGGTTCAGTTTGATCTTCTGCCGGATGGCTTCCTCTTCCAGCATTTGTCGTGTTTTGGACCCCGGTTCACGGAAGACCAAGGGAAAGGTCGAGAGCTCCCGCAGGCTCAGTGAGGAGGTGTTTTTCGGCAGATAACCTTGTGCCGCAAACGCGTTGACCGGCGTTGATCCAAGATCGATCATTTCCAAATCGTTGCCCGGATTGATGCTGCCTACAATCGCAATTTCCGCATTATAGGCACGCAGTTCACTGATCATCTCATCGGTATTTCCGGTTCTCACCGAAACGAACACATTCGGGTTCTCCGAACGGAACCGGCCGAGCGTATCCGAAATATGGCTTGCCGAATCAATAATGATGCGCAAGGTTCCCTCCACCACGGCACTTTTTTCCGATAAAAACTCCTTAATCTGTTGCTCAAGCTCGAAAAGACGCTTGGTCAGGTTGAAAAGCTGGACCCCGGCTTCGGTCAACTGCACGCGCTTTTTTTCACGATGAAACAGCAGCACATCGTGGTCCTGTTCCAGGCGTCGTACATGTTCCGACAAGGCGGGTTGCGTCAACAGGATGGCTTCCGACGCGCGGGAAAATCCGCCGTACAGTGCAACACTGTGAAAAGCTTTCAACTGGCTGTAGCGCACGTTTTCGCGTCTCTCTAATCTATAAGGGCGTCCTATAGAATAATCGATATTAGCAATTTTACAAATGGTTTTGATTGGCGGAAAATCACTGGACAAACAATGTCGGAGTTGAAACATGAGCATCCCGTCTTCAATTGAAGTCAACGGCCGCGTCTATCGGGCACCCGCGCACCCTGTGGTGGTCATCTGTCTTGACGGCTGTGAGCCGGACTATCTGGATGCGGCGATAACGGCGAGTAAAGTCCCGGCTTTGGAGCATATTCGACGTACAGGAACCGATCGTCTGGCCCATTGTGTCATACCCTCGTTTACCAATCCGAACAATATGTCAATCGCCACCGGCCGGCCTCCTACTGTCCATGGAATTTGTGGTAATTATCTTTACGATACGGAAACCGGCCGGGAGGTCATGATGAATGACGTCAGGTATCTTCGGGCTCCGACCGTGTTCAATGCGTTTCAGCAGGCCGGTGCCAAAGTTGCTATTGTGACGGCCAAGGATAAACTGCGGGCCTTGCTCGGAGCGGGGTTGAATTTGGATGACGGCAGTGCATGCTGTTTTTCCGCGGAGAAATCTGCCACCTCGACCAGGATCGAACACGGACTTGAGAATGCGGCGCGCTGGCTGGCTATGGATCAACCCGACGTCTACTCGGCCGAGTTGTCGGAATTCGTCTTTGCTGCTGGCGTCAAACTGCTTGCCGAAAGGCGGCCGGACCTTATGTACCTGACAACCACGGATTATATACAGCACAAGCATGCACCGGGTACACCCGACGCGAATGCATTCTATGAAATGTTTGACCGCTATCTTGGGCAGCTTAATGAAATGGGTGCGGTAATCGTCATCACAGCTGATCACGGAATGAAACCGAAACACAAGCCTGACGGCACACCCGACGTCATCTACGCCCAGGATCTGATGGATGAGTTGCTCGGCAAAGATGCCGCCCGTGTCATTTTACCCATTACCGATCCCTACGTCGTACATCACGGTGCTCTGGGCTCATTTGCAACCGCTTATTTACCGGCATCGATTGATAAGAATGAACTCATAGGGAAACTTCGCCGGATTGAAGGCATGATGTTGGTGGTGGACAAGAATGAGGCCGAGCAGCGTTTCGATCTGCCCGGCGATCGAATCGGCGATATCGTCATGATCTCCGGTGAAAACGTTGTTATAGGAACCTCGGCCGATCGGCATGATTTATCTGCTCTCAAGGAACCGCTTCGTTCTCACGGCGGACTGACCGAGCAGCAAATCCCCTTTATCATCAATCGAAAAATAGAAATTCCTGCCGAGCCTCAGCTTTTTAATTATGACGCATTTTACTATGCAACCTCAGCAGCAGCGGCGGTGGTTTGATATGAACAGTTCTATACTGGCGACCAAAGATTTCAAAGTCCGGCACGAGGGTATGCGTATCGGCGGCGAGGAAGTTTTCACCGATGACGTACTTGAAGTGTTTTACCCTTATACCGAGGAGTGCATCGGCACCGTGCCGGCGGGAAAGGCCGAGCATGCGGCGCGGGCGTTCGATATTGCGGCGGCATACAAACCGACACTCAGCCGATACGAACGCCAGAAGATATTATTGAAAACGGCCGAACTGATTCGCGAGCGGCGAGAGGAGTTGGCATATTGGCTGACTCTGGAACTCGGGATCTGCAGGCAACACGCACTCTATGAAGCCGGCAGGGCCTGCGATGTCTTCACTTTCGCCGGTCAAATGGCGATCATTGATGATGGTCAGATATTTTCCTGCGATCTGACGCCCAACGGTAAGCAGCGCAAAATCTATACAAAGCGGGATCCGGTGGGGGCCATCTCCGCAATCACACCGTTTAATCATCCGCTCAATATGGTTAGCCATAAAATCGCGCCAGCGGTCGCGACCAATAACTGTGTGGTCTGTAAACCGGCCGACCTGACACCTCTGACTGCGATTTCCCTGGCCGATATTCTTTACGATGCCGGATTACCGCCGCAAATGTTTCAGGTCGTCACCGGATATGTTCAGGATATAGGCGAGGAGATGATTGTTAATGATAATATCGATATCATCACCTTCACCGGCGGCGTCCCGGTGGGCAAAACGATCGCTGCAAAAGCCGGCTACAAACGTACGGCTTTGGAACTCGGAGGCAATGACCCCTTGATTGTACTCAACGATCTTAAAGCGGAAGATCTGGACCGGGCCGCGGCAATCGCCGTGGCCGGCGCAACAGGTAATTCCGGTCAGCGTTGTACTGCCATCAAGCGTATCCTGGTTCAGGAATCCGTTGCCGACGAGTTTGTTCCAAAAGTGCTTGAGAAAGCGAAGGCGATTAAATACGGCGACCCGATGGATCCGCAGACGCAGCTGGGTTGCGTTATTCATTCACAAGCTGCGGAACTGTTCGAGCAGCGGGTTTACGCGGCGGAAAACCAGGGCGCTGATATACTTTATCATCCAGGGCGCCGCGGCGCATTGCTGCCTCCGATTGTGATTGACCATGTACCCTATGAGTGTGATCTGGTATTGGATGAAACTTTTGGTCCCGTGGTGCCGATTCTGCGCGTGCCGGACAATGATGCTGAAGTTATGCGAATTTCCAACGGAACGGATTTCGGACTCTCCTCCGGTGTCTGCACCAACGACCTTAACCGGGCCATGGCTTATATAGAAGGACTTGATGTAGGGACTTGCAATATCTGGGAGCAACCCGGTTACAGACTGGAAGTATCGCCGTTCGGGGGAATCAAGGATAGCGGCAACGCGGTTAAGGAAGGTGTTTTGGAGGCTATGAAATTTTTCACCGTGGTCAAAACCTACTCACTTCCCTGGCCCGGTTAAGCAGGCTCGGGACAGGATTGTATCCGATTTGACAACTATGGGAGGCTAGTTCATGGCTTTGACCTTAACGCATACGGAAGGCGAATCCAATACATCGGAAGCGCGAACCGAATGGCGCCGTAAAACATCATCTCCGAAATCTACTCCTATGCTGAATCGTGATGCCGAGGTATTTCTGCATCAAAGTCTGTCCAGCCCCTGTGTGTCGACCATTGCCAAAGCCGAGGGTTGCTGGATTGAGGATCTGGACGGGCGCCGTTACCTGGATTTTCATGGAAATTCGGTTCACCACATAGGCTATGGCCATCCACGACTTGTAAAAGCAATCAAATCGCAACTGGATGAGCTTTCATTTGCGCCACGTCGCTTTACCTGTGCGCCTGCCGTGGAGCTTGCGGAAAAGCTGGCCGCCATTGCACCCGCGGGGCTGGGCAAGGTTCTCTTTACCACGGGCGGGTCGGATGCAAACGAGGTCGCTTTGAAGATCGCCCGGGCAGCCACGGGACGATTTAAAACTTTATCCTTTTGGGATGCCTTCCACGGCGCCGGATTCGGTGCGGCCAGTGTCAGCGGAGAGGCGACATTTCGTTCCCATATTGCAGGTCCGTTACTGCCCGGTACCGAGCACGTTGCGCCCTTCGCCTGTTACCGCTGTCCCTACCATCACAGCGGGCCGGACACTTGCGGCCTTGCCTGCGCAAAAATGGTTGAGTACGTACTGGAACGCGAGGGGGATGTGGCTGCAGTTATCGCCGAACCGATGCGCGCCGTACCTTATGTTCCGCCGCCAGGTTTCTGGAAATCGGTAAGAGAGGCGTGCAACAAACATGGCGCTTTACTGATTATGGATGAAATCCCGACCGGTCTCGGAAAAACAGGCCGTATGTTTGCATTCGAACATGATGAAATAGTACCCGATATACTTACCCTGGGTAAGTCGCTGGGAGGCGGCATTCTTCCGATCGCGGCCTGTATCGCCAACCGTGATCTTGATGTATGCGGCGAATTTGCCATAGGACATTACACCCACGAGAAAAATCCTGTTACAGGCCGTGCGGCGCTGACCACCATACAGATCGTCGAAGAGGAAGGTCTGGTCGAGCGAGCCGGACGGCTGGGCATGTATGCCATGGATCGTTTACGGGAAACACTGGTTTCATCAGGAATCGTTGGCGATATTCGCGGACGCGGCCTGTTGTTCGGTGTTGAAATCGTAAAGGATAAAGAAAAGAAAACCGCAGGCAACAAACTCGCGGAAATCATCTATTACAAATGTTTGGGCGCCGGGCTTAGTTTCAAAATTTCTCAGGGTTGTGTGTTAACGCTTTCTCCTCCCATGACGATTCCGGAAAGTGAGCTGGATACCGCCTTGTCCGTCGTCGAAAAGGCGATTATGGAAACGGAACGGGAGATGGGACAGGATCGGAAATGAAAATCGTCAGAACCGATTCTGAACTGCAGACCCCGATGGTGGATAAGACCCTGAGGGATGCAGGTCATGAACTGACCCTTCTGCCTCATAATGTATCTGAGGCTGATCTGATTCTTGCCACGCAAGAGGCCGATCTGGTTCTGATGTGTTACACACCGATTAGCCGTCGCGTTATTGATGCTTCTCCGCACCTCAAGGGAATAGTGAAGTATGGCGTAGGTATAGATGCCATTGATATACCGGCTGCCAAAGACAAGGGTGTCTTGGTGGTCAATATACCCGAATACGCGGAAGAGACCGTGGCCGAAGGCGCATTTGCGCTTATGCTGGCACTTGCGAAGAGAATTCCGGTAATCGAGCGGCAAATGAAAAGCGAAGGGTGGGCATGGCCCGAGCCGCAATGGCTTGGCTCCGATATCGGCGGCAAGACGATCGGTATAGTTGGATTGGGTAAGATCGGTCGAAGCATGGCCCGGATGGCAGGCACCGGATTTGGGGCCAGAGTAATCGCTTATGATCCCTATATCTCCGGTCAGCATATGGCCGCCATAGGTATAGAAAAGCAGGACGATTTGGCAATAATGCTGCCGCAGTGTGATTTTGTCTCGATTCACTGCGTACTGACCCCTAAGACACATCATCTTATTGGAGAATCTGAATTACGTGCGATGAGGCCGGGCTCAATATTGATTAATGTTTCACGCGGTTCTATCGTCGATGAACGCGCCTTGGTGAAGGCCCTGAATCAAGGCTGGATAGCCGGCGCCGGGCTTGATGTATATGGGCAGGAGCCGCTCACGCTGCAGGCACATCCCATGTCCGGCCTGTTCAGTCATCCGAATGTGATTCTCTTTCCACACCTGACATTCTACACACATGAGGCAATGCTCCGGCTTGAGGAAGAAACGCTGGAGCGATGTTTTGAGATTCTTCAAAATCGACCGGTGATGATCAAATCGTCAGATGTTCGGCTCGCTGATCAAGGCGGTTTGGCGCACTATCCATATTGATCCAGCGCTTTTCGAATCGTGTCCGGATTCGCCTCTGCCATATCGCCCGGTTCGATTCAGGAAACCACCGCCTGCACATCCCGAGGTGTATCACCGAAAAACCGTTTAAAGTCTCTGCTGAACTGCGACGGGCTGCTGTATCCCACATGGTAGCAGGCTTCGCTTGCCTGTTTTCCGCTCATCAGCAGAGTGCGGGCCCGATGCAGGCGAAGGCTTTTGACGAACTGCATCGGGGACATGGATGTGATTACTTTAAAGTGTTCGTGCAGCGAGGATGGGCTCATTCCGGCAAAGCCGGCAATGGTTTCTATGTCCAGGTGAGTGCGGAAGTTCTCTTCGATGAATTGCACCACGGGTGCAATTCGGTTGGCCCCGGAATGGTTGGCAACGCAGTTCCGCAGCACATGTCCCTGCGGACCTTTCAATACTTCGTAATAGATTTGCCGCTTTAAAGAGGAGCCCAGGATCTCCGCGTCCATGGGTTCTCCTATGCACTCCACCAGGTGAATCAAATTGTGTTCAAGCCGTTCGGTAAGCCCGCTGGCACAAACGATATCAGAGGATTCCCTGACATCGCCGGCTATATCGTTTTGATCCATTTCCAGCATTAACTGGCTGATAAGGTAGCGATCCACTTCGACGCTCAAACCGAGGTAGGGCTTATCTGCCGAGGCATCGATGACTTCGGCTTCGGCAGGCAGGGTCAGCGAGTTGATCAGATAGTTCTGCGGATCATAGTTGCGGGAATGATCACCGAAATACAGTTTTTTCCGTCCCTGGGCCACGACGCAAATGGCAGGTTGATAGATGACCGGTGTTCTGGGCACATTTTGCTGCGAGCGGTATAGGATCAGGCCAGCCACCGGTGTGGGATTACGTCCTTCGTTCGGGCTGTACCGGTCTATCGTCTTTGCCAATAGTGAAATATACGTCATCTATCCCTCCTTACCATAATATTGTCAGCCTGCTGTTCTGCTTACATCATAAGCCATAAGGATCGAAGATTATGGCATCAATATGACACGGACCACTACACTCTCTCCAAATTTCGGAGGAATAGGCAAGTAGTGCGGATGATCTGGCTATCCCTGTTCGGTTAGACGCAGTATATTTTCCGAATAATCCCTATTGCAAAAAAAATGGCGATAAGTGATCGAATAAGCACACACGCCACCCTTCAGCATCATAGCTAAAGCGAGGATTCCATCATGCCGGTAAAACTTAAGGTAAACGGTGTCGAGCATGAGATTGACGCCGAATCCGATACACCACTGCTCTGGGCGATCAGAGATCATATCGAACTCACCGGAACCAAATTCGGTTGCGGAATGGCTTTATGCGGTTCGTGCACCGTACACATTGACGGAAATCCGGTCCGTTCTTGCGTAACACCGGTTTCTCAGGCGACGGGAAAACGGATTACCACCATCGAAGGCGCTGATTCGCCTGCTGCCAGGGCGGTTCAAGCGGCCTGGACTGAACTTGAAGTTCCACAGTGCGGCTATTGCCAGTCCGGGCAGATTATGTCCGCGACAGCGCTTCTGGAACAGAATTCGAGTCCCAGCGACGAAGAAATCGACGCCGCCATGAGCGGCAATATCTGCCGCTGTGCAACGTATTACCGGATCCGCAAGGCAATAAAGCTTGCGGCCGAGCAATTGGCGTGAGGGCAAAGCAATGAAAAATCTGATTCAACGTAATGAAAACGCCTTGTTGCCCGCCAGTCGCCGGGAGTTTCTGAAGCTGGTGTCCGCAACCGGCGTAGGACTGACTTTAGGCATGCATTTGCCCAGGGTTCTGGCGGCGGGAGATGAAGAATCCGCGCTAAGCCCTGCGGAGAACGACGAATTTCAGCCCAACGCATTTATCCGCATACAAAAGGATGACCAAGTGGTCGTTATCATCAAGCATCTTGAAATGGGGCAGGGCACTTATACCGGCCTGGCAACCCTGGTTGCCGAAGAGCTGGACGCTGATTGGATGCAGGTTCACAGCGAGGGTGCACCGGCGGATGCGTCTCGGTACAACAATTTGCTTTGGGGCGAGGCACAAGGTACCGGCGGCAGTTCTTCTATTGCCAATTCCTTTCTGCAGATGCGGAAGGCGGGCGCCGCGGCCAAATCCATGTTAATCGCCGCAGCCGCGGAAAAGTGGCAGGTTCCGGCCGCTGACATTGAGGTCAGCAAAGGTGTCGTCAGTCATCAGGCCTCCGAACGTCAGGCAGGCTTTGGTGAGCTGGCGGCTTTGGCGGCGAAACAAGCAGTGCCGGATATGGAATCGATTACATTAAAAGACCCTAAGGATTTTATCTATATCGGAAAAAACAAGCTTGCACGCAAAGATCGCGGTAAAACCGACGGTACCGCGCAGTTTACACAAGATGTCAAACTTGACGGTATGCTGACCGCCGTAGTTGCGCATGCGCCCCGATTCGGTGGCGCCGTACGAGGTTTTAAGGCGGAAAAAGCGCTGGCATCCAAAGGTGTGGTGGACGTGGTAAATATACCCACCGGCATTGCCGTGCTGGCCACCGATTTCTGGAGTGCTAAAAAAGGTCGGGATTTACTGGAAATAGACTGGGACGAAAGCCAGGCGTTTACAAAAAGCACAGCGCAACAAATGGCGCAATACAAGGCATTGGCAAAAGAGGACGGTTTGATCGCGCGCAATGACGGCGATACCGCGGGTGTCTTGGGTCAGGGGGCCGAAGCAGTGGAAGCCGAGTTCGAATTTCCCTATCTCGCGCATGCCGCTATGGAGCCGATGAACTGTGTTGCTCTGGTCAAGAACCAAGCTTGCGAAATCTGGAACGGCGAGCAAATGCATACCGGCGATCAATACGCGATCGCCGGCCTGCTGGGTATCAAGCCCGAAAATGTCACCATCAATATGATGTACGCCGGGGGCAGCTTCGGGCGGCGGGCTAATCCGCACTCCGATTATGTGGTCGAAGCGGTAAATATTGCGAAAGCCAAACCCGGAACCCCGGTAAAACTGGTCTGGACCCGGGAAGACGATACACGCGCAGGCTATTACCGACCGATGTATTATCATAAAATCAAAGGCGCGGTAGACAAAGACGGTAAAGCGGTTGCCTGGGAACAGACCATCGTCGGTCAGTCCATTGCCAAAGGAACGCCATTCGAATCCTTCATGATCCATGATGGAATAGACCATACCTCGGTTGAAGGCGCTGCAACCATGCCGTATAAGATTCCGAACCTGAGGGTCGATCTGCACACTGTCGATGAGCCGGTGCCGGTATTGTGGTGGCGATCCGTCGGTCATACACATACGGCTTTCACTACCGAAACTTTTATCGATCGACTCGCGGAAGCGGCCGGAAAAGATCCGGTGGAATTTCGTCTGCAGCTACTTGACGATCATCCCAGGCACCGAGGTGTATTACAACTGGTCGCCGAAAAATCGGACTGGGGCAGTGAGCTGCCCGAAGGGTGGGGCAGAGGGGTTGCAGTTCATGAATCCTTCAACAGTTTTGCCGCCGAGGTTGCGGAAGTATCGGTACAGGAAGGGGGCAAGTTTAAAGTCGAGCGTATCGTCTGTGCCATAGACTGCGGGGTTGCGGTTAATCCCGATATCGTACGCGCCCAAATGGAGAGCGGAATAGGCTTCGGGCTCTCCCCCGTGCTGCTCAGTGCGATTACATTTGACCAGGGCCGGGTTGTTCAATCCAACTTTCACGATTATCAGGTACTGCGCCTGGATCAAATGCCCGAAATCGAAGTGCATATTGTCCCCTCGGCGGAACCCCCTACCGGGGTCGGAGAGCCTGGAGTGCCTCCGGTAGCGCCGGCTGTGGCGAATGCGCTGTCCGCGGTGACGGGGCAAAGATTCAGCAAATTGCCCTTGCAGCTGAGCTGATAAACCAAGGGCGTGAACATAAGCGCCCCCTGAAATAAACAGCTTATCCGGGGATTTGTTATGGCCAATCATATAGCCCATCTGCTTGCATTCTGGGAAAAGCGCCGAGATGACGCCGACTGGGTGCTTGGTACGGTTTACAAAACAGAAGGCCCATGTTATCGCAAGGCGGGAGCCATGATGCTGTTTAACAGCCTGGGGCAGCAATTTGGCTTATTGAGCGGCGGATGCCTGGAATCGGATATACAGAAATATGCAAGCCGGGTAATGCAATCCGGCAAAGCGATAACGCTTTGCTATGATGGCAGCGACGAAGATGATCTTTCCTTTCAACTCGGAATAGGATGTGGTGGCACTGTATATATACTCTTGCAGCCGATTACCCAAGCCAATAGTTATCTGTGTTTGCCGGAAATTCAACAGGCGTTGCAGCGTCGGCGCAGCGGAATGTACTTTCAGCGTATTTCCGGGCAAACGGGAGAAGTGCAAGCGCGCTTTGAGGCACATAATCAAATCAGCCTGGTCAGCAAAACCGCGATTTTAACGAAGCGTGATCACCAAGACTGGCTTGCGACACCCGTCAGACCGCAAACGCATTTACTGGTCTGCGGCGGCGGTGTGGACGCGCAACCACTGGTCGCCCTGGGACATGAGCTTGGCTGGGAGATCAGTCTCTGGGATCCGCGGCCGGCCAATGCACGGCGTGAATATTTTCTCAACGCCGGCCGGATTTTGCGCTGTGGAGCGGACGAACTTGGTCACTATATCACCGCGCAGAGGGTCGAAGCTGCGGTTTTAATGACGCATAATGTCGGACTTGATGCAGCTGCGCTCAGGTCCATTCAGAATACATCGCTTCTTTACCTGGCGGTTCTGGGCCCGGTCAGCCGTCTGGAAAAGGTGTTGAGTGCGGCGAATCTGACCTTCGGGGAACTCTCTATACCTGTAGCCGGGCCGGCGGGGCTTGATTTGGGTGCCGAGCTGCCCGAAGGCATTGCCCTGTCCATACTGTCCGAATGTCACGCGCGAATAATGCACAGCTCGGCTTTGTCCTTAAGCGGTCAAACACCACATTCGAAAAAAGAACGAGAGTCCGCAATCCTGAATCCTGTGATACAGCCAAAGCGACTAAGCCAATCGGCCTGATCGATTGAATAGCAATCCGATGCGCGGTGACTTAGCGGTATTGATTATGGCCGCCGGGCAGGCGTCCAGATTCAGGGGGTGCAAACTGCTGCAAAACAGCGGCGGAATTTCTCTACTGCAACATTGTCTGAATAATGCCAATCATATCAGCCCCGGGCATTGCTATATTGTCAGCGGTGCATGGCATGATCGGATAAAACGTTCCCTGGACAATACGGTCAGCCCCGGTGTTGAAATAATTTTCAATCCCGATTGGCAAAAGGGCATAGGTAATTCAATCGCCCGCGGGGTTAAATTCGTGTCTCCCGGTTACAATGCGATATTGATTCTGCTTGCCGATCAAATCGCCCTGACGGCATGTGATCTGGAAAATCTTCTATCCCGATCTAAGGGCAATGATATAGCTTGTGCGAAATATCAAGGTACCCGTGGTGTGCCTGCTGTATTCGGTCAAATCGCCTTCGCCGATTTGACCTTGCTGGACTCAGACAAAGGCGCCAAACCTCTGCTCTATGACCCCAAGTATAGTGTCGCAGAGTGTCCGATGGATCTGGCTGCCGTTGACATTGATACCCCGGCAGATTTGCGGCTATGGAATTTCCGGGCTCTGAAAGTCAAGCGTGAATAATCTTGCCGGGCATGTGGAACTATTCTTGCGGTGTTACGGGGTCAGTTGACTACAATTAACCCTGATGATTAATCAAAAATTCAATAAGCCGGATAAGTCACGGACATGGCCGATTATCTTACTGCTGTGGCTTTTCACGGTGCAGGCATCGGTATTGGCCGAAGATGAGCGTGCAGCGTCCGCCCTGAACGAACGGCAAAGTTCTATTCTTACTACACTGGACGCGATCGTCGAAACAGAGAAGGATTTATTGGAACGTATCGGAGAGGTGACCGAAAAGATCGAAAAAACCGCGTCCGAAACGGGAAAACAGGAATTAAAAAAGCAGGAGTCTCAGCTACGCGATGAATTGCAGGCAACGCGTAAAAGTTTTGACGAAATCGCGGCGGAAAACGATATTGCGATCTTAAAAGGAGAGCGACAGGGTCAGTTCGATCTGAAAAACGAAGTGCTGTTTCTACTGGAACCTGCGCTCAAGGAAATGAAGCGTATGACCAGCGGCGTCAGGAACAAGTCGGCTTTGCGGGAAAAGCTGGAAATTTACCGCGAACGAATGCCGATCGCCGAACGCGCCATCGCCAATCTGGAGTCATTACTGAAGGTTTCGAAGGATGAGGATGTTACCGAGGCATTGGAAGACAGGCTTAGCCAATGGAAGCATCAGCTAAACCTGTTGGACAACGACCGGCGAAGCGTGCAGCTTCAACTGGATAAACTGGAGGCCAACGAAGTGTCGCTGGCGCAGGCCTCACAGAGTTATTTTAAAGAGTTTTTCCAGAAACGCGGGCTGTATTTGCTTGTTGCCTTCGGGGTTGTACTGCTGGTTGTATTGTTGTCCAAGCTCAGTGCGGCGGCAATGCACGCGGTGATGCCGGGTTTTCGCGCGGAGCATCGTAGTTTTCGCGTTCGTTTAATTCAATTGATACATCAATTATTCAGTTTTATTCTGGCGATTATCGGACCAATGGTGGTTTTTTACCTGGTAGAAGACTGGGTATTGTTCAGTCTTGGGATATTGATTTTATTTGCCGCCGCCTGGACGATCCGCAGTGCCGTACCCCGCTATTGGCACCAGATGCAATTGTTCCTCAATATCGGCTCGGTACGCGAAGGTGAGCGCATCGAGATGGACGGTATCCCGTGGTTGGTTAAACAGATCAATTTATATACTCTGCTGGAAAATCCTGTGGCGGGTTTGCAGTTACGATTTCCGATCGATCACATGGTGGGTTTGACTTCGCGACCGCTACGACCTCATGAACCCTGGTTTCCCTGTAAGAGTGGGGATTGGGTGATACTGAGCGACGGCCGGCGCGGCAAGATTGTCGGTATATCGAAGGAGCTGGTGCAGATGGTGGAGCGTGGCGGTGCGCTTCGAACTTACACCATGAGCGATTTTCTCGCGCTCGCGCCGCATAATCTTTCCACGAATTTCCGGTTGAAAGAGGTGCTCGGCGTCTCTTACGATTTACAGCCCGCGGCGGCAAAGGAAATACCGCAAAAGCTTCAGGCCTTTATTCGGCAGAAAGCTGAACAAGAGGGCCTGGCGGACAAGGTGCTCAATCTGCGAGTCGAATTGAGCGCGGCGGGTGCTTCATCGCTGGATATCACGGTCATCATTGATTTTGACGGCGACCTGGCCGAACTTTATGGCCGGCTGAGACGGACTCTGCAGCGATGGTGCGTCGAGGCCTGTACCGCTCATGACTGGGAGATTCCCTTCCCCCAAATGACCATACACAGGCCGGCATTGGCAGGTTGATTCGATGGTTAAGGCTTGTATTGTTATGATTGCCGTCCAGAACCCCGTAGGAGCGAGGCCTCCTCGCGATGGGAGGTGGGCCGGATCCTACGGCAATCGCTTGCAGGGCAAGCTCCTACAACTGGTATCAACGGGCTTGGGCAACTACCCCTTTGATTTATGGCAATCAATAACACTTGCTGGCAGACTACCGGATCCGGGTGCAGTTTTCGTGAGTTAGGATCATGTCCATAAACCGTCGGCGATTTCTTCAATTTCTCACCGCCGCTCTGGCAACTCTTGAGCTAAGTCTTTATTCTAAAAAAGGAATTTCTGCCAGCCAAAAACGCCATATGGGTATAATTCCTGCCACCGGTGAGGCTGTTCCGGTTATCGGCATGGGTTCCTGGAAAACCTTTAACGTCGGCCTCAATCAGCAGTTAAGGGACCGGCGAGTCGAAGTGTTGCGGGAATTTTTTAACCACGGTGGAGGCATGATCGATAGCTCGCCGATGTACGGTTCTTCCGAGGCCGTTATCGGCTATTGTCTGGGCAAACTCAAGCCCGAGGGAAGTCTGTTTTCGGCGAGTAAGGTCTGGACGAACTCTCAACCGCAAGGCATGACGCAGGTCGCCGATTCAAAGCGATTGTGGGGCTTGAATACCATGGATCTTATGCAGGTCCATAATCTGGTGTCATGGTCGGAACATCTGGAGACATTGCGGCAAAAGCAGGCGGAGGGGGATATACGTTATGTGGGGATTACTACGTCCCATGGCCGCCGTCACGATCTTTTTGAGAAGATTCTCGCCACCGAAAAGCTCGATTTTATTCAACTTACCTATAATATTCTGGACCGGCAGGTTGAAAAACGATTGTTACCGCTGGCTCGGGAACGCCAGGTGGCGGTGATCGCAAATATGCCGTTTGATAAGGGCGATCTGTTTGACCGCTATGCCGCTTACCCTTTGCCAGAGTGGGCGCATGAGATCGATTGCGCAAACTGGGCGCAGTTTTTTCTGAAGTTTGTTGTCTCCCATCCGGCTATTACCTGTGCCATTCCGGCAACATCGCAAGTGATGCACATGCGGGAAAATATGGGCGCGGGAAGCGGAATAATGCCCGATCAATCGATGCGCAAAAAAATGATTGAATATATAAGGTCTCTTTGAACAGGATAGCAATGGTTCCATACGATTCGGAAACCTTACTCGCCTTGATCAGCCAGTATTATCTGGACAGCTGGCCTGCGCAGATTATCATGTTTCTGCTGCTGTTATTGCTGCTCGGCCAGTTGTTCAAAAAAAGCTATGGGCGAGGCAGAATAGCCTCCGCCATACTTTGCATAATGTGGTGCTGGAACGCTATTTTTTTTCTGTTGAAGACTTATACCGCGATCAATTGGTTTGGATTGCTGCTGGCGGAGATATTCGGATTTCAGGCTTTTTTATTGTTTCTGTGGGGAATTACGCTCAACCGGCTCTGCTTCGATTTCTCAGCGCGCCAATCCGGAATGACGGGGTTCTTCTGGTTAGGATTGATTCTGATAGCCTCACCAGGCTTGCAGTATTACTTCAATCGGAATTATTTGCAGCTTGAGTATTTCGCGATGATGCCGGACCAGCTGGTGGCTATGACTCTCGTGTTTCTTCTGTATTTTACGGGCAAGCTTCGCTGGTATTTGTTGTTCATACCTGTGCTATGGGTAGGCTATAGTCTGATTTGGTCCGTGATGCTGGGGGATCCTTCCAGACTGATATTGCCGGTAATATCCCTGCTTTTGATCCTATGGTATGCAGGACAAAACCTTATTTACAAACGCAGAGAATCCGTATCGACATAATTCTTTCAGGCAGGCTCAGAATACCTTAATGGTTAAGTTATAAATCGAGCTCCATAATGATTGACGATTAACCTCAGTTAATAACATTACCGGCTATCTGTGCTATAAACAAATTCAAGTCAGGGAAGGTAAAACCTGCAGCCTAACCAAAATGATAAAAAAATTACTCAAATCCATGCTCAACAGCCTCAGAGACTTGGCGCCGGTTCTGATGGTTGTGCTTTTTTTTCAGCTTTTTGTGCTTCAACAGCCTTTACCGGATGTAGGACAGCTGATGGTGGGTGTGATACTCGTGCTTTTGGGTTTGACTTTTTTTATTCACGGGCTGGAGCAGGGGCTTTTTCCGATCGGAGAGTCAATGGCACATTCCTTCGCGCGCAAGGGCAACATCACCTGGCTGCTTATCTTTGCCTTTGCCCTGGGGTTTGGGACGACGATTGCGGAACCTGCATTGATTGCAGTTGCTGATGAGGCTGCCAAGGTCGCAGCTGCCGGCCAGGTGATAGAGGAAAGTGAGCAAGCCATAGAAAGCTATGCCAACGGGCTGCGCCTCACGGTTGCACTATCGGTCGGTCTCGCCATCGTTATCGGCGTGTTGCGGATTTTAATGGGTTGGCCGATTCAGTGGATCATTATCGCCGGATATATTCTGGTGGTCATCATGACCGCCTTTGCGCCGCGTGAGATTATCGGAATAGCCTATGATTCGGGGGGGGTCACCACTTCAACCATCACGGTTCCGCTGGTCACCGCTCTGGGTGTGGGTCTGGCTTCGTCTATCCGGGGCAGAAATCCTATGATCGACGGCTTCGGCCTGATTGCATTCGCTTCTCTGACTCCGATGATTTTTGTCATGGCCTACGGTATGTTGGTGCAATGAGTCAACTGTTTACTGATTTATTTCATACCATCATCGGCACCTTGCGCGATGTATTGCCCATTGCGGTGATTATTTTCAGTTTCCAGTTTCTGGTGTTGAAAAAAATGCCGCCCAATCCCAAGCGAATTCTGTTCGGTTTCCTATGGGTGCTTCTGGGGCTGGCCTTATTTTTAATGGGCCTGGAGTGGGCGTTGTTTCCCGTGGGTCGCTTAATGGCGGCCCAATTGACAGACCCGGCGTTTATCTTTGGAGAAGATGCGGCCCTTGCGATAGGCTCCTTGGTCTGGACAGATTACACTTGGGTATATTTGTTTGCCTTTGCAATCGGCTTCAGCACCACCATCGCCGAGCCTTCGCTGATGGCGGTGGCGATCAAGGCGAACGAAGTATCCGGTGGGGGTATAGGAGTTTGGGGTTTGCGCATCGCGGTGGCACTGGGTGTGGCGGTCGGAATCTCGCTGGGGACTTACCGCATCGTTGTTGGCGATGCCATCCATTGGTATATAATTGCCGGCTATATTGTGGTGGTTATACAGACAGCGTTTGCGCCCAAGATGATTATTCCCCTGGCTTATGATTCCGGCGGTGTTACCACATCGACCGTGACCGTGCCTTTGGTTGCAGCACTTGGTTTGGGCCTGGCCGAAACCGTTCCCGGCCGAAACCCCTTAATCGACGGGTTTGGATTGATCGCTTTTGCAAGTTTGTTCCCCATTATGTCAGTGATGGCCTATGCGCAATTGGCGGAATGGATCAACAAACGGCGTCAGACCGGAGAAAGCCTGGATGATTCCTAAGAGCCTGTTCAAAATCTCTGTGCCTGCTGCGAATTCGCTGAATTTGGCCAGATTTACTCCTGATTTTATGCAGCACATCCGTGTGCTTTACCCCTTACGGGGCTTGCGTTCAAAACGCTCCTGGCGTTTTAGTCGTTGCGTAGAACCACTATGCGCCTCAAATCAGAATGAAATCTGACTCAAATCAGCACATTCTCACGACGACACAGAGATCTTGAACAGGCTCTAAGAATAATTTTTCATTGATAGATCTATGTCAAAGGATAAAGAAATTGATTTGGCATAATAACCCACTCATATGCCCGGTGGCATGGAGTTACAAGCATGCACTTTAAATTGATAATTACCCTGGTCAATGACGAGAAAACCGACGCCGTTATGGAGGCTGCACGCAAAGCCGGTGCCACGGGGGCAACAATCGTCAGCAATGCGCGCGGCGAGGGACTGAATAAGTCCAAGACATTTTTCGGATTATCCCTCGACATTCACCGGGATATGATCATGTTTTTGGTTGAAGAGCACCTTGCGCGTACCATACTGGACGAAATCGGCAGGGTAGGTGAGTTTGATGAAAAACCCGGAACCGGAATCGCATGTCAGATTGATGTGGAGGATGCTGTGGGTGTCAATCAACAGATGTTGAAACTATCGACGGAATTAGAGGAACTGCTATGAGCGCAGGCAAAAGCATTCGTGTACGTGATGTGATGACTAACGGCTTTTTGGAGATAGACGGTCTCTCCACTATCCGAGATGCATTGAAAGAAATGAAATCCGCCAACATCGATGTGGCGATTGTAAACCCAAGGGACGACGATGATGAATTCGGCATCATGGTATTGGCCGATATTGCAAAAAACGTCTTGGCGCAGAACAGGTCTCCTGAGCGGGTGAATGTCTATGAAATCATGAGTAAACCTGTCATAGATGCGCCTCCGGATATGAAAGTGCGTTATTGCGCGCGCCTGTTCGAGCGCTTCGGTTTATCGGTTGCGCCGGTGATAGAAAACAAGAAAGTCATCGGCGTGGTGAGTTACAACGAACTGGTGCTTAAAGGATTATTACGAGGCGTTGAATAAATCAGCAGCGACTCCTAGGAGCTTGCCCCGCAAGCGATAGAAGGCATTTAACGACAACCCCTTCTATGGATAATGTTAAATAAAATTGACGGTATAAAGGTTCCGCCGGCTGATATACTGAGCATTCAGCCATTTTTGCTTTTCGATCATGCTTGTTCGTTTATTACTCCTGTTTTTGTTAAGCAACTCGATTGCTGCGGCGCACACCGTCACGCTGACTCTGGCGGATTTTGACCAGGCCCTGGATAAGGCGGCTAAGGAAGGCTCCAGTCTGCAACAGCTTTTGCTCCAACAATTTCAGACGGAACTGGACCGCTTGGATTTAAAATGGGAAAACGGCTCTGTACTGCAGAATGTCACCATAGAGGATCAGCAACTGGATGGCGGCTGCGGTTACGCGGCCGATATGCGGAATTTTAAGGGGCTGGTCGCAATAAAAAATTCTTCCTCGGTCGGATTGACCATCACTTCACTTAATGAGCCCTTTGTACTGAATGTCGATGTCTCAGCAGATTTTGACGCAGACACACGAATTCGCCAATCCTACGGTATGAGACTGTTCGGTCGTTGTCGCGTCTATGCCCGGGATACGGTAAATGTGGAAATAGACGGGGAGATGATATTTGGCGTAGAGGTGACATTCACACCCCGGTACTTTCTGCTGGAACAGGGATTACAACTTCGTCCGAAGATCGAAGTACGCACCGAGCTCGGCAAGTTTGATTTCAAACTGGATGTCAGCGATACACTATTGGACGATCAAATCGAGTCACGCCTTCGAAAAGCTGTCAAAAAGAAGTTTTCAGCGGAAAAACTGGCCGACTATGGCCGGAAACTGGAAGACCAGCTTATCGCAGATCTTTACGAGTCCTGGGGAGGCGACAGTCTGATTCTCGCTCTGCCGGAGCTGGAGCCGCAGCAGCAGGAAAAACTGCTCGCATTGCTGGACATACCGCTGCTGAGTGAGCTGGGAGAAACTCTGATTCGAAATCATTTGCCCGAACTCTTGTATGCTCTGGTAACGAACAATCATGCCATTTCGACGGAACTCTTTTCATCGGTGGGGATCTGCGAATTACTTCACGGGCAAATGCAGCCCATGCAGCGCAGCCCGGTATACCAGGCAGACCGGGAAGCCTGTGTTCAAACCGATCAACCGCTACACGGTGAATCCTATTTTGCCGATGCCTCGTGTCAGATCGCTTTCGACTTTTTGTCGCAAGCTCCGGCAGAGTTTTGTGAAGAGTTGCTTGATCCGTCGACGCTCGGGAATGCAGCCAGGTTGCAAGGAAAGGACAAAGGCTGGGCGTTGTCGCACGGTGCCTCGATACATTTAGGCGTCAGAAGTATCGCGCAGCGTAAACAACCGTTTATGCAAAGGGTGAATTACCGTCAGGTCGAAACCGCAAACGGTTTGTGTCAGTTGGAAATGCGCGTATTCAAATCCGATATTGCAGCCAGGGATTTAATCCCGCTGATGTCATTCCATGGCGGCAGCTGGACTTATCGCCGTGATGGAGTGTTAGGTCTGGAATCGCAAGTCAGCCACCTGACCGATAAAGGATTTATTGTCTTCGAACCTTTTTATCGTTTAACGGGTTCCAAAGAGGCTAACCCTGAATGCTATCAGGCGGGGGGAGAGGATGTACTGAGTGATGCGGAAGCGGCGCTGGACTGGGTAATGGAAAATGCCATTGATTTCGGCGCGAGGCCAGGGCCGGTCACCGTGAGCGGGCAATCCGCGGGTGCGCATCTGGCAGCATGGCTGGCAGTTCATAGATCCGATCAAATCAGCAAGGGAATGCTGCTCTATCCACCAACCGATTTCGCTCATTTTATTTCGCAATATCGCCAGGGAAATAAGGATATAAAGACAAGAGGGCTTAATGCCCTCAGCCGATTTATCGGCAAACCCATCGATCAGATCACTACCGATGATCCCTTGGTCGTACGGGCCAGTTTTCCGCAGATAATCAGCCGACAGCCGGAACTGTATCCTCCCGTTTTTATTATTCATGGATCAGGAGATACGTTGGTGCCGGTTAGTCAGTCCACCCGTCTGTGTGGCGCCTATAACGGCGATCCTGCCTCTGTCGCAGTTATTGAAGAAGGCGAAGACAACAGGCAGATTGAGCTTTGCGGCGGGGAAGGTCAGCTCCATATCATCAAGGGAGCAGAGCATGCATTGGACGTCTGTCTGTTCGATGCGTGGTGTCCGGCCGGCGGCAATGAGGCGCAAAGTGTTACGGCGGATTCTCTTACACAGGCAATTGAATGGTTGACCGGTAACGAACCTTAGACACCCTTTCCACCCGATCGCGAGGAGGCCTCGCTCCTACGGAAAGCCGAGGTTGGTCCGTCTGTCTATGTTATAATTTAAACCTTGTTTCGATTCCGACTCATCACCGTAGAACATGTGTTTTAACTCATGACAGCCTTTCGACTATTTCAGCTTTAAGGGAGTAAACTGAAATGCAGGATTCCACCATTGCATCGCAAGCCCGTAGAATTTTAAATCTGACTTTCGGCTATGACGATTTCCGTCATCAGCAGGCGGATATTGTGCAAACACTGGTGGAAGGCAAAGATGCACTGGTCCTGATGCCCACCGGAGGCGGAAAGTCTCTCTGCTACCAGATTCCGGCCATGATTCGCGAAGGTGTCGGCATCGTTGTGTCACCACTGATCGCTTTAATGCAGGATCAGGTCGACGCGCTCAGGCAGCTTGGTGTTCAGGCTGATTTTATTAATTCGACGTTGAATATGGAGCAGCAACAGCACGTCGAGCAAAAAATGCGTAACGGCGATGTCGATCTCGTCTATGTCTCGCCCGAACGCTTATTGAGCGAGCACACGTTAAATTTGCTGGATGCTTGTCATATTGCATTGTTCGCCATAGATGAGGCACATTGCGTGTCTCAATGGGGACATGATTTCCGTAAGGAGTATCAACAGCTTTCGGTTTTGCATCAAAGATATCCCGGTACGCCAAGGATTGCCTTGACCGCCACCGCTGAGCCTCGGACGCGCCAGGAAATTCTACAGCAACTGCAGCTGGAAGATGCAACCCTGTTTATCAGCAGCTTCGATAGACCGAACATTCACTATCAGTTGAGCGAGGGTCAAAACGCGCGTGAACAACTATGGCGTTTTCTGGACACGAACCACCCTAAGGACGCCGGAATTGTATATTGTTTATCGCGAAAAAAAGTTGAATCAACCGCTGAATGGCTCGTTGCCAAAGGCAGAACGGCGCTGCCTTATCATGCCGGTTTGAGCGACAGGCAAAGAGCTGAACACCAGGCGCGGTTTCTGCGGGAGGAGGCTGTAATCATTGTAGCAACCATCGCCTTTGGAATGGGAATTGATAAGCCCGATGTGAGATTTGTTGCGCATTTAAGCTTACCCAAAAGCATTGAAGCTTATTACCAGGAGACCGGGCGCGCCGGAAGAGACGGAGCAGCGTCTTCGGCCTGGATGGCTTACGGTCTGCAGGATGTTATTACTCTTCGGCAGATGATGAACGAGTCTGATGCGAATGAGCAGTTTAAGCGAATACAGATGCATAAGCTTGAGTCCATGCTTGGTTTATGTGAGATAAGCAGCTGCCGTCGCCAGCATCTGTTGCAGTATTTCGGAGAGGCTCTGAAACATCCTTGCGGTAACTGTGATAACTGCGCAAAACCACCGGAAACATGGGATGCTACGGAAGCTTCACGCATGGCAATGTCTGCGGTATATCGTAGCGGACAGAGATTCGGCGTAAACTATGTAATTGATATTTTGTGCGGAAAAGAGCAGGAAAGGATTGTCAGAAACGGACATGACCGACTGACGGTCTTCGGAATCGGGAAGGAGATCAGTGGTCCGCAATGGCGTACCATTTTCCGGCAGTTGATTGCGATGGCTTTTTTATCCGTGGATGTCGATGGGTTCGGTTCGTTGAGACTGACTGAAAAATGCAGGCCGATATTGCGTGGGCAGCAAAGCTTGTTTTTGCGTAAACAAAGAAAGCCCGAAAAGTTAGAGAAAAAACAGGATCACAAAGAAAACCGGGAACTCAGATCCTTTGATCTGGCTTTATTCGAGGCATTGCGTAATCTGCGCCTGCAAATGGCGCAGGATCAAGCAGTGCCGCCTTATATCATTTTCCATGACAGCACACTGGTGGATATGGCCCGGCAGCGGCCGGGCACCGAAGAAGAACTTCGCTATATCAGCGGGGTGGGAGAAAAGAAGCTGGAGCGGTATGGAGATGCATTTTTGGCCGTGATAAGGGATTATCCTATCCCAGAGATCCTTAATAATCAGCTCAGCGATAACATCAAGGAGACACTGTTTTTATTCAATCAGGGAGTGGATGTGGCGGAGATCGCAGAGCGGCGAGGTAAGAAACTCAGCGCGATTTACGGGCATCTGGCTGACGCCATCGCTCAAGATGTTCTGGCCCTGGATGCGGTAGTGGATCTTGGGACATCGGAGTACAACCGTATTCTGAATATGTATGAAATGGCTCTCGATAAGGGGGAGTCTGGCGGTAGTCTAAGGTCTTTGCAGCAGGCTCTGGAAGAAAAATACGACTACGATTTATTACGTTGTGTCGTGGCGTCGTTTCGAAATATTCCGGCCCGTTAGGCACGCCCGCAATGGTTAAAAAGTGTTATTTCCGACCTCCTTGAATTCGGAATATGCCGCGTTTACGGTGCGTGACTACTCACCCGGCCGCTCAAGAATCGTCTTATCGTCGTCATCCTCCTCCTCATCAACATCTTTACGAAATGCAGCAGCGGCACCGATTCCGGGAGCAAGAACGGTTTTATCGTCGTCATTCCCCGTTTCTTCCGATTGACTGAATTGCTGAGCATATTCCTGAATCTTACTGGCATCGGCTATAACCGTAGCATAGGGATCGACTTCGGGCGCCGCTTTATTTTCGGCTTCCTTCTCTTGGGGTACTTGATCATGGTGCTGTTCGACCACAGAGCCAGGTTCTTCAGCAGGTAATCTGGCAGGGTCGAATTCGGCTATGACCGTAGCATACGGATCAATATCGGCTTGTTTTGTTGCGGGCTCTGCCGCAACCGGGTCATCATTGATAGGCTCTGGCTCTGGCTCTGGCTCTGGCTCTGGCTCTGGCTCTGGCTCTGGCTCTGGCTCTGGCTCTGGCTCTGGCTCTGGCTCTGGCTCTGGCTCTGGCTTCGGAATGGAAGTTTCCGGTTTGTCGGGGTCAATTTTACCCAGTGTCACCGAGCTGAATTCCGGAAAAATTTCCTGTGTACCGTCCATGGAGGATGCTTCTTCCTCGTCAGCCTCTGCAAGGGGTTCCTCCGAGAGTCCGTCTGCCGGCCCGTCTCCCTTGTTCAAGACTCCAACTGGCTCCGGATCTTCCACTTCCAGTGGCTCGGGAGTGGCCGGCAATTCCACATCGGCCACTTCCTCATACACCTTGCGTGGCGGAATCACTGGCGCATTGGCCTGAGTGGATACAGCCACCGCGCCTGTAGTAGTGACGGCAGCAGGTGTCATTTTAGGTTCTTTAAATTCAGTATCGGCCAGACCGGGAGGACCGGTTCTGTCGCCTCGGCGGCTAATCAACATAAATAAAACCGCAGCGACAATCACGGCGACTATACCCAGGACGCCGTACTTAATCAGGTTCGGATCCAGCGCATCCGCCGAAATCAAGCCTGTATCGGCGCCTGCTGAATTGTCTGCTGCCGGGCTTTCGGTATCAGCCTGCTGCGGTTCAGCGCCGGCCTGGTTATCCGCGAGCAAAGTCGCCTCGGATTGTTTCGATTCAGCAACGGATTCTTGCTGTGCGATAGCCATAGATTCCGTGGACTGTTCCTCCCGCATGGTTTCTGTCACCGGCTCACTGACCGCAGCAGTACCCGTGCTTTCCGTTCCAGAGGTTTCAGCAGACGCTTCGTCCCCCGGTACCGGTTCACTCTCCGCGCCAGTCTGATCTGCAACCGGGGCGGGGAGTCGGGGCTCAGTGTTTTGCGTGTCCGGCTCAAGCCTGGCGGTAATTTCCTCCAACCGGGTCTCCGCTTCGGATTTTGGCAATGGTTTTTCAGCTTCAGCGACTAAAGCATCTTCCGGCGTTACTACAACCCTGTTGCCATTAAGATTTTTCAGAAACGCGTCGATATTGGCATGCCTGGCATCTTTACTGACTGGATGCCAGTTGACCTGTATAGAAGAATTTTTCGCGTCTTCGCTGATGATTTCCGTCATCCACTCGGTAAACTGCTGGTCAAGCTCTTCGTTGCCCGTGGATATATCGGCGTCTGAGACTACCAGCAATATCTTTTGGTCATCACTCGACGCTTCATCGTTCAGCAGTGAAACCGCGCGTTCCAGTCCGGCCGCCGTGTTGATGGTGTCTCTCCTGACTCCCGATTTCTTCAGAGAATCGGCAATGGTTTCCAAGGTACCGGCCCCGACCGGGGTGAATCCCTGGATCAGGTCGGGAGTATCGGCATAACTGATAATGGCCAGATCACCTGCGCCCTTTTCCTTTTCGATAAATCTGGAAAAGGCGGTCTGCGCTGTAGCGATAGTTACCGCCTGTTTCTCGCCGGTAGTTTTCTCAACCAACAGAACAATGGCATTTTTGGCATGGGCGGAAAGGGCCGGAAAGAGAAAGCCGAGTAAAAGCAGTAAAAGTAGATGATTTTTCCCTTTTCTGAATAGTACTGTCATTTGTCTGCCTGGCTGTTGAGTCGGGTGGCGCATCCGGTCACTTTGGAAAACCGCTCTGCCCGAATGCCGTATCTTCCGAGCCGGTCCACAAATCGTTTACCGAAGATTTTAGAATTCTGGCAAATACTTATAGCTAAGTAAATTCTCAACATTCAAAACCGTGCGCCTTGCATGATTGGCGATAAGTGTTGCGGGCTTTCGCCTGGCAAAGCCAAGGATAATAGCGGAATTATCGTGCGGCTTTGTCGCCTGGTTATTTTACACCTCCTGTGCCGGGGGGAGTGAGGTATTCGGCTTAGACATTAGTATGAGCGTAATTGGAGCAAATTCCGTGTAAAGTACCGGAATATACCGGATTTCGATCCCATTTCTGTATTAACGGGCCCTGACGCGGTAATCAGATGCTGCGTTATTCATCCGGGCTGTTGAAAGTCATAAATAATTGTTTATAAACAAATTTTAGTGAGAGTGTCAAAGAGGTGTCAATAATGAGGCAGACTAGTTGCGCGTTGCAAAAAAATAACAAGAATTCTGGCCGGATCGGGCCAGATGGTGATATGGACTCTACCGCCGGCACACGGCTCTTGCGGATCTGTATAGCCGCAGGCCTGCTGGCATCCGGCTTATCCGTCAGTGGTGTGACCAGTGCTACCGTACAACCCGTGAATACGCTCGGACGTGTTGGCGAGACCGACTTACAGATCAGAACGGGTAATGCTGTTCAAGCGGTTTGCGGCCAGTTTATCGCCGCCAATAACGAGGGAACCGCGCCCGCAGATGAATTGGAAGCTGACCTTTTTGATAAGTGTGGTGAAATGGTACATACGGGAAGGACGGTTACGGGCGAAGACGGTGCAACCGCAAAATCGCTGGAACTGACAGGCGATGAGCTGCGGGCCGGGCTACAGAATATTGCCGGTGAAGAAGCAGCATCCAGCGGTTCCATGGCTACTGAAGCATCGGCCAGCCAAACCGCCAATATCAGCAAACGTATCTCCGCCTTGTTATCAAGATCGTCCAATCTGCAGCTCAGTGCGGTCAATGCCTACGGCAGCGATGCGCTCTATACCTTAACGGAAGAAGAATTGAAAAGGCCATCAGGCGGTAGTGCCGGTAATGGTGATTTAACCGACAATCGATGGGGCCTTTTTATAAACGGAGATTTTGGCACTGGTGAAAAAGACGGTACCGACGCTGAAGATGGCTTCAGTTACGATTCAACCGGCTTTACCGCGGGTGTCGATTACCGCACCAGCAATCAGGTGGTTCTAGGCCTGGCGGCAGGCTTCTCCAGCAGTACTTCCGATTTCGATAAAACCGCTAATGTCAGCGGAGGTGAAATGGAAGCTGAGGCAACCAGTATTTCAACCTTTGGCCTGTTCTACACGGACAATTATTTCTTTGACGGGATTTTGAGCTTCACCCGGGGCAATTTTGAAATGGACAGGCGGATAGTGATATCGACAAATTCCAATGATCCGGAAAATGACGGTGTGAACCGTACTGCAAGCAGTGATACGGATAGCAATCAGATAGCGTTCAGTTTCGGAGGTGGGACGGAAGTGAACCGAGGCAGCTTTTTGTTTGCGCCTTATGCACGCTTGCAGTATTTGAAAGTGGAAATAGATGAATTTGAGGAAACCGGCGCCCAGGGCTTGGTACTAAGAGTCGAGGATCAGGAGATTGAATCCACGACCAGTACGCTCGGTGTTCGTGCCAGTACGGTGAATAATACATCCTTTGGTGTCTTGATTCCGCAGGGCCGCCTTGAATGGATTCATGAATACAGCGACGATGAAAGGGAAGTCACGACGGTATATGTCCATGATCCGCGGCAGAATGAGCTGTTATTCGTCACCGACGCGCCCGACCGTGACTACTTTTCCATGGGGCTCGGTTTATCAGCGGTTTTTAAGGGTGGAACACAGGCGTTTGTTGATTTAAGAACCCTGCTGGGCTTGACGGACTTCACCGAGACAGTGATCACTATCGGTGCCAGATTCGAGCTCTAGGCGAGCCACAGAACGGGCCTCACTTAACAATGGCAGCAGATCACTGTGGTACACACGGTGGTCTCTTCGTCGGGCTCAGCGGGATTTTGAGCCGCTATCCGGAGATGTTCTGCTGTATAATGACTCAGTATGAAGATACCGGGCTATAAACTTGTCAGCAAGCTGGGCCAGGGCGGCATGGCCAGTGTTTACCTCGCTGTCCAGGAATCGCTCGACCGTGAAGTCGCTATCAAGATCATGGATCCCAAAATGGCGGCGGATGAGTCATTTTGCGACCGGTTTCTGAAGGAAGGCAAGATTGTCGCCCAGCTGAGCAATCATCCGGATATTGTAACGGTCTATGATATCGGAAAGGCGGGCGATTATTATTACATGGCCATGGAGTATATTCCGGGGCCTAATCTCAAAGACCGTATCTACAATAATGATAATCCCAAACAACCCTTACTGGTCATACGGCAGGTGGCCAGTGCCCTGGGTATGGCCCATTCCCGCGGATTTATCCACCGTGATGTAAAACCGGCCAATATACTCTTTAAGGAAAGCGGGGATGCAGTGTTATCGGATTTCGGCATCGCCAAGGCCGTACAGGCGGACACTCAACTGACGGCTATTGGATATGCTGTGGGTACGCCTGAGTATATGAGTCCGGAACAGGCCATGGGCCAGGCAGTGGACTTCAGGGCCGATTTATACAGCCTTGGAGTAGTGTTGTATGAAATGCTGGCCGAGAAAAAGCCCTATATCGGTCAGGACCCGTTTTCCACCGCGCTCATGCATATCAACAACCCAGTACCTCATTTGCCGGAGGCGGTGAATGAAATGCAACCGCTTATCGATCGATTAATGGCCAAGGATCGTGAAAAACGGTTTCAAAGTGCACAGGAAGTCGTTGAATCCATAGATCGTATACTGGGAACCACCCAGGCAGCGACCCTGGCGGCTGCCGGTATTTCGGTGAGTGAATCCGATCAGACAGAGGCGGTTTCAGGAAAAACTGCTACCAAAAAGATGCCCCTTTTACTGGCAGCCGGCTTGGCGACTATACTCATTGGTGTAGGAGTTGTATTTGCATTCAGAGGCCAGATATTAAATCAGAGGGGAGCCGATAATGTGGTGGCCACCGAGCAGGCGTTGGTCTCTGCACCTTTAAGTGAAGAAGATCAAAAAACCGTTAACCGTTTGCTTGAAGTTGCCGAAGCGCATATGGCTATAGGCCGGTATAAAGAACCGCCCGGCAGCAATGCGCTTGAGACCTATCGCATGGTTCTGGATCTGGATCCCGCGAATTCCGTTGCAAAACAAGCTATTTCGACAATAGAGTCCAAATAGCTCTATGCATAGGAACTTGAGCTTACTTGCATTATGATAAATGGAACATGCCTCAAAGCACTTTTATCAATACATGCATTAATTATCCGGAATTAACCTCCTTCTGATAAATTCATTAACCACTGTCTGTTTAAGGATAATAAACAAACACCTAATATTGTATAAAAAAGTACTAAATGTAGATTTTAATTTTTATAAATACTATAAGTATAACTCCAGAAAAATCATGGTGCGTCCCGGCAAGCGGCGGTTGCACTAAAATAGGTCAGGAATACCATTTTCGGGTGTGCTCACCGGCTTCGTAAAACGGCATACCCTAAAACCGATTCAGAGGTTTGCTTTTGAGCATAGTGTCTGAAAAAACACGAATGATACTGGCCAGAACCTACCCGGTGCTGAAAGAAAATTCGGAAGATATAACATACAGGATGTATGATATATTTTTCAGGGATTATCCTGGATTTCGCTCGATTTTTGCCGAATCCCGAAAGCTTCATCCGCGTGTTTTCAGTTTGACGCTGAATGCCGTGTTCCTGTTGGACAACTGGAAGGGCAACGGCAACAGCGAGAGTATTTTAGCTCTCGCCAGGGAATACAATGCTACCGAACTCCCGCCTGAAACATTTCCGCTGATCAGGAATGCATTACTGCAGGCGGTCCAAGATGTCATGTTTGATGAGGCATCTCAGGATTTGGTGGAGGCTATTGCGGAAGCGTTCGATTGTCTTTCCGAAGTCTTGTCGCGATCAGGCGTCACCGGCGCACGCGGAAATAACCATTCGTCTTCCGCGATATAGGCCTTTTGGGACCGGCCGGCCGCGACCGGCGGCTATAGAAAGCCAGGGTTCAGTCAAGCTGTGGAATCGAATAGGTCGATGTCGCGTGAGCCACCAGTTTTTTCTCTTTCCCGCTTAGGATATCAACATTCACCACACATAAGCGCTTTCCCATCTTAAGAACGGAACAAATGCCGTACATATCGCCCAGATCCGGTTTGCGCAGAAAATTGATATTGAGGTTGGTCGTCACTGCCAGAGCCACAGGTCCCAGGTGTGCCAGGATGACGGCATAAGCTGCCAGGTCAGCCAGTGTAAACATGCTGGGTCCGGAAACAGTGCCTCCCGGGCGCAGATGAACCTCTCCGGGCGTGAACTTCACGGTGACTTCTCCCGGTTGGACCGACTCGACCATAAAGTTTCTGCCGTTTGCATGAATTTGTGGAAATTCCTTGTCCAGAAAAGTATTTAGCGCGTCCTTATCCATCACGATTTTCATCATTATTTCTCGAATGTCGGAATATTTCCCCTCTTTATTCCGTTTAGTTTTAATCAATACTAAGAATCTGCTTAAGATCTCTCTACCTACTGCGAATTAGGTGAGTTTGGCCAGATTTTCCCCTGATTTTATGCAGCACATCCGTGTGCTTTACACCTAAGGGGCTTGCGTTCAAAACGCTCCTGGCGTTTTAGTCGCTGCCTAGGCCCGACTATGCGCCTCAAATCAGAAAAAAATCTGACTCAAATCAGTAATTTCTCGCTACGGTACAGAGATCTTAAGCAGGTTTTACGCAAAATCAAAGTCATAGCGGTTTGTGTAATCCGATACGGCTTACCCGTGAATTATTCACGGAAACCGGTATCCGGCTCATGATCTAATACTTTTATCCAGTATCCTGGCCACAGCAGTGCTGGGATCATATTCAACCAAGATTGGGTACGAAAACTTACCCGGAACAAATGTAATAGGCGGTGGAGCCATGAGAAGTAAACCAATGACTAGGCTGATTTCGAAAAAGCCTGAACAAAAGACCAAGCCCTTCAGGGGGCTAACCGTATTCCTGGCAGCGGCGGCGGTAATGACCGTTTATGGGTGCGCGACAACCTCACCTGAACCTCAGGAAATACCGCCCGAGGCGGCAGGCCTGAAGGCAGATCAGTTAATGGTGGTTGACTGCCTGTTACCGGGTCAGGTTCGTCAAATGGGATCCCGCCTGACCTACTTATCTCCACGCCGTCCGATTAAAACGACTGCCAGCGATTGTGAAATTCGCGGGGGTGAGTATGTTTCTTTCGATCGCTCCAACTATGCGACCGCACTCAAGATCTGGCTGCCCCAGGCTCAGGAGGGAAATCCTGAGGCCCAGACTTATGTCGGTGAGATATATGAGAAAGGCCTGGGCATACAGGCTGATTACAAAATTGCCGCTGAATGGTACCGCCGCGCAGCCGAGCAAGGGCATTCCAGAGCGCAGATTAATTTAGGTTATCTCTACGAAGGCGGACTAGGAGTAGAGCGCGATCTGACCACCGCCATGAATTGGTATCGTCAGGCGTCCGGCCTCATCGACGGCGATCTGGAATTTGTTTCCTCTATCGAAGCGGCCAACCGGGAAGCCAAGGCCATAGAACACGAGCAACTGAAAACGGAAAACGTACAACTGAAATCCGAGTTGGAGCAAACGAAAACGCAATTGGCCCAGAGGCAAAAGACACTGGGTTCTTCGGAAAGGCGCGTCGCTGAACTGCGCAAGCAGCTGGAAACGAAACGCCAGGAACTGGCCGAAGCTGAGGCAAATACCACGGTTGTGGTATCCGGGGCGGATCCCGAACTGGAAGAAAAGCTCAATCGCGCGGAAGAGGAAAAAACCCGCTTGACCGAAAGGCTTGCCAAAGAACAATTGGCGAAGCGGAAGCTGGAGCGTGAGCAGCAGGCGACTGTTGCGGAACTTGAGAAAAGCCAGCAGACATTGACACAGAGCCGGTCGGAACTCGCGTTGGCGGAAAGACAGCTGAATGAGCAAAAGCAGATCTTGTCCAGCTCCAGCCAGGATGCGCAGAAGCTCGCTGAATTAAACGAAAAAGTTCTGCAGTTACAACAAACCGTTCAGCAGCAGGAAGCCGATACAATTGCCCTGGAAACCCAATCGGCTGAACAAAGAACGACGCTGGAGTCTGAAATTGCCAAAAGCCGCGCAGCGGAGAAAGAGCTGCAGAATGCCCTGGATAAACGCAACTCGGATGTTGATTTGCTCAAGCAACAGCTGGCTGCAACCGAAACCGCCAACCAGGAAAAGCTGGCGCAGGCGGATCGCGACTTACAGACCGCTCGGGCCGAGCAACAGCGGCTAACGTCGAAGCTTGCAACTCAACAACTTGCCAGCCGCAAAAACACCAATGAGCAGATCGCAAAACTGGAGAAGGAATTAAAATCACAGGAAGATCTGGTTTTCGCACAGCGTAGCGAACTGGATGCGCTGGAGGGCAAATTGCTGCAGACCCAGGCACGTTTGAACAACGATTCCGGATCTGCGGTGGTGGCTGCGGTTTCCTCGGGCCCGGTGATTGAAATCATCGATCCGCCTTTGATGGCCACACGTGGTACTCCCCAGATGAACCTGCGCAGTGCCGTGCCGGAAATCGAAATTATCGGCCGGATAGAGTCGCAGACAGACCTCTTATCTTTCCGTGTCAATGATCAGGCCGCTACGGTGGAGTCAAACGGTCTGTTCCGTTTGAAGAAAACCGTCAATGCAAGCGGAACACCGATGAATCTTGTGGCCATAGATCAGGACGGACAGAGAACCGCACTTGAATTCGTGCTCAACCCCAACAAGTCCGGGCGCACTCAGCAAGTCGCTTCCTCTTCGAAGAAATTCGGTGCTAAAACCATCGAAGGTGTTGAATTCGGGAACTACTATGCTCTGGTTATAGGAAACAATGCTTATCCCAAGCTGACCAATCTCAACACGGCTGCCAATGATGCACAGGTCGTCGCTGACATACTGGAGAATAAGTACGGCTTTAATACCAAATTACTGATCAATGCCGATCGTTACACCATGCTGTCGGAATTGAACAAGTTGCGTGAGACCCTGACCGAAAAAGACAATCTGCTGATCTACTATGCCGGGCACGGAGAGCTGGATAAGGTCAATCTGCGAGGGTATTGGCTGCCGGTCGATTCAGAGGCTGACAGCAGTGCTAATTGGATTTCCAACGTGGCTATCACCGATGTCCTGAACGTGATGTCGGCCAAGCATATTTTGGTCGTAGCCGACTCCTGTTACTCAGGTTCCATGACCCGCTCATCTTTGGCCAGGCTTGAGGCCGGATTATCCGACGATGCCCGTAAAAAATGGTATCAGGCGATGAACAACACCAAGGCGCGTGCGGTACTCACCTCAGGAGGTGTCAAGCCGGTACTCGACAGTGGCGGCGGTGAACATTCCATCTTTGCGAAAGCCTTCATCGACGTCCTGCGGGAAAATGACGGAGTATTGGAAGGGTTCAAACTCTATAGAGAAGTTCAGCAACGCGTGAAGAATGCGGCTGCCGCGCTTAACGTGGATCAGGAACCGCAGTATGCGCCCATTAAATATGCGGGGCATGAAGCCGGCGAATTCTTCCTTCTGCCGGATAGCTCGGCTGCAGCTCAGCCGGCATCAAAGACATTTCTTTCAGCCATGAAGTAAAAGCAGGCAAACGGGTCGTAATCGGCGCGCGATACCGATTACGGCCCTGTCTTTAAGAGCCTGTTCAAAATCTCTGCGCCTACTGCGAATTCGCTGAGTTTGGCCAGATTTCCTCCTGATTTTATGCAGCACATCCGTATGCTTTACCCCTAACGGGGCTTGCGTTCAAAACGCTCCAGGCGTTTTAGTCGTTGCGTAGAGTCACTATGCGCCTCAAATCAGAAGAAAATCTGACTCAAATCAGCGCATTCTCGCGACGACGCAGAGATTTTGAACTAATGGAATGGTTCGCCCCTCCTCTCAAAGTCATTATAGTAATGACTGGGTATTTAAGACGGCTACTGTGTGAGCCAAACAACGAGATGAAGGAGCGAACCATGAAACATGATACCGAAAAACACCCGTTAAAAGTAATCGCTATCGATTTGGCGAAGAACAGCTTTCAGGTTTTTGCCGCTGATCAGTCGGGGCGCAAAGTGATGAATCGAAAAATGAACCGGCAGTTATTGAAACAATGGATGGTCAAACAACAGCCCTGTCTGGTGGCCATGGAGGCTTGTGGCAGCGCCCATTATTGGGGTCGTTTATTTCAGTCTTACGGGCACAAGGTAAAGCTGATAGCCCCACAGTTTGTCAAGCCCTATGTCAAGTCGAACAAAAGCGATGCGGCAGATGCTGAGGCCATTAGCGAAGCGGTGCAACGTCCCGGCATGCGTTTTGTCGCGATCAAGGAGGTGGCCCAGCAGGATATACAAGCCATACACCGATTGCGTAGTCTGGCGGTTGGGCAACGTACTGCGCAAGTGAATCAGATTCGCGGATTGCTCCAGGAGTATGGTCTTGTCCTGGCCCGAGGACGGGCAACAGTGATTAACCGGTTGCCCGAGGTCTTGGAGGATGCCGACAACGGCTTGAGTGACTTGTTTCGCGAGCAACTCCAACGGATGTATGAAGAGCTTTTGCACAGTGACCAGCGGGTGACTGATTACGACGACACACTGCAGAGGTTGGCTAAGCAGGATGAGCAGGCAAAGCGGCTGATGACGATCCCAGGGGTCGGCCCACTGGTGGCAACGGCACTGCTGGCGGGTATCGGCGATATCAAGTCGTTTCGCAATGGCCGGGAACTGGGGGCCTGGTTGGGTCTGGTGCCACGACAGCACTCAACAGGGGGCAAGCCAACGTTGTTGGGTATCAGCAAGCGAGGAGACGTTTACCTGCGAACCTTGCTGATACACGGTGCTCGTTCTGTGGTTGTGCATGTCGACCAATGTCGCACGAACACCCAGCGATGGTGCCAGGCGCTCAAACAGCGCAGTCACATGAACGTCGCTATTGTGGCGATGGCCAATAAAATAGCACGCGTCGCCTATGCGTTGTTAAAAAACGGCGAAGACTACTCCACCGCAACTCTGGCCAGGGTGTGATAAAAGGGCGAGTCGTTCATGCGTTGCGCTGGAATAACACAAGGTACTGATATTTAGGTTAAGAGTCCGTGAAGCTAAGCCTCATCCAATTGCAAAGAGTGAAATCACAGTGATGGCATAAAGGGTTATAAACCGCGCACCTGGGAGCCTGATAGAGCCTATGGTCACCACGAGGTAGACCGCTGAACTGATGAGGCCAGGGGCGAGCGAATTCCATCAGGGTACGACAGAGCGCGACAAGCGTTCTCGATTCGATACCGGATATATGGCTGCAATAACTTCTTTATGAGTACTACATTTTATTCTTGCATAACGGGGCGAACCATATAAGGCTCTAAGCAAGATTCCACATCAGGCCATAATTCCTGCCTATTTGTAAGGTTTCAGCCGAAAATATACCTACATAGCGAAATACTGAAGCTTCGCCGATTGAGGTACACTCCGAGCGCGTTTTTGATCGGCAAAGGATAAAGTATGAACAATCGCGTTTTCGGATCTATGGCTCTGGTAGCGGTATTGTCTGTGATGATTGTTCTGCGGCCCGCGGCTGCGTCTGAACGGGAAGTCCGTGTTGTTGAGCTTGAGGACGGGACTGAAATCGAGGTCCGGGTCTTTGCGTCAGAGGGCGATAGCTTGCTGATCGGATTTGCCTGTGACGAAGGCCAGAGCATAAACGAAGAGGAAACAGCCGGCGATCTGTCCGAGGGAGGTGTGGAAGTCTGGATGCCCGATATGCTGGGTGCGCATATGCTACCCAAGCTGCGTAGCAGTATTGCCCGGATTCCCGCGGAGGAGATTGTCGCGCTGATCGATCTGGCTCATAGAACGACGGGAAAAAAAATATACCTTATCGCAACAGGGCCCGATGCCGATTTGATTTTGAGAGGCGCCGCACGATGGGAGGATCAGGAAAAAAGTAAATTGGAGGAATCCGCATTGCAGGGTGCGATATTGATGTTTCCGCGCCTCAATGCCAAAGAACCGGAACCGGGTAAAGAACCTGAGTATGTCGACGCGGTCGGTAAAACCCGGCTGCCGATCGTTGTGCTCGAAGGGCAGCGTACGCCCAACAGCTGGGGGCTTGACCATTTCACCAAAGCTCTGTCGGCCGGTGGCAGTCAGGTCACCGCCAGAATAATCCCCGATATACGTGGCTATTTCTTTAAACGTGAAGATGCCAACGAGCCTGAGGAATTGGTAACTTCCCAGCTTTCCGGATTAATCAAAGCCAGTTTATTGTATTTCAACGGAACCCGTCATGAAAATTAATGCCATAGTCGTCATCTGCTCTTTAGTGTTTTCAGGTCTTTTATCCGCAGCCGAATTAAAACCCTTTAATGGAAAAACGCCCGCATTGGAACTGCTGGATACGGCGGGTGTATCCCACTCGCTTGGGGATTACAAAGGTAAGGTCGTGCTGGTTCAGTTCTGGGCGACATACTGCACACCTTGCCGCAAGGAAATGCCTTCCATGAACCGTCTGCAGGAGAAACTGGGAGACGATTTTGCCATTCTGGCCGTCAATATGGGCGAGAGCCCGCAGGAGGTGGATGAATTTGTGGCCGAGGTCGGTCCGGAATTTACCATATTGATGGATCAAGAGGGCAAAGCCATCGCGAACTGGAAAGTTTTTGCTGCGCCGTCCAATTTTGTTGTCGATCGCGATGGCGACATTCGCTATACACTGTACGGTGGCGTGGAATGGGACTCTGAAGAAATCGTCACTGCGCTGGAGAGTTTGTAACCCAGGCTGTACTCTCCAGCTCCTGGTATCCTTGTCATATGGTGTCTGGCAATTGTGAACCGTTTAATCAGAGTATGACCCAATGTGTCTGATCACATTCGCGTATAAAATCCACCCGATTTATAATCTGATAGTTGTCGCCAATCGGGATGAATTTTTTGACCGCGAAACACGTCCGGCCCATCAATGGGAAAATCCTCCGGGAATCTATGGCGGACAGGATCTGCGGCAGGGCGGAACCTGGTTGGGTATAAACACCGAAGGAAAATTTACCGCTGTAACAAATTACAGGGATGGAACTAAGCTGCAGGAAGGTAAAAAGTCGCGAGGCTTGCTTGCCCGGGATTATCTCAGTACGGGCAAACCTGCGCCGGACTACCTTTCCGAACTTCAATCGCGGGCCAATCAATTCGGCGGATTTAATCTGCTTTGCGGCGATGTCTGCGGCTTGTTTTATTTGTCGAATGCCGGAGGGGAATACAGCAAGTTGCAGGCAGGCCTGTACGGACTGAGCAATGCATACCTGGACGTGGATTGGCCAAAAGTGAAAAAGGCGAAAAGCAATCTGCAGATGCTATTGAATCACCGGCACATGGAGCCGCGGGAACTCATGCAGATAATGCATGATCCACAAACTGCAAGCGATGAAGAATTGCCGGATACCGGCATCAGTTATGAATGGGAAAAACAACTGTCATCCCAGTTTATCCGGGTCGACGGCTACGGAACGCGTTGCACGACCGTGATACTGCAGGAGTATTCGGGAAAAACCGTGTTTTTTGAACAAGAGTTTTCACAGGAAGGGGCCGGAAGCAGCAGCACCAGGGAATTCGATTTGAATTGCGTAGGTGAGCATGAATAATATCCGGTCAAACACATCTAGGCTTCACTGTGCCTGACATTCTGGTGCAATGCACGGATCTTCACTACGCTTACAAGGATGCCGGTAAGCCGAGACAGGTTCTCAAAGGTATCAAGCTCAGAATTGCCCGAGGCGAATCCATCGCGCTGCTTGGCGCCAGTGGCGCGGGCAAATCGACGCTGCTGAATCTGCTCGGCGGAATAGACCGGCCCGAATCCGGGGATGTGATTATCGACCGGCAATCTCTGCGCCGTATGGCGGAGCCGGAGTTGACTTTATTCCGGCGTTCCCGGATTGGATTTATCTACCAGCTGTTTAATCTGATTCCCACATTGACAGTGGCCGAGAATATCGGGCTTCCGCTGGAGCTGGCCGGAGTCAACCGGTCTCGCAGACGGGAATATACCGATCTGTGGTTGCAGCGGGTGGGTCTGGCAGGACGTGATGCGGCATTTCCGGATCAATTATCCGGAGGCGAACAGCAACGGGTGGCGATTGCCCGTGCCCTGGTTCACCGGCCTGCCTTGGTGCTGGCCGATGAACCGACCGGAAATCTCGACGCAAACACCGGCCGGCGAATTCTCGATTTATTGTTTCAGCTTGCGTCGGATGATCAACAGACATTGTTTATCGTCACTCACAGTGAAGCCGTAGCCGCCCGGGCCGAACGACTCCTGCAGCTGCATTCAGGCCGGGTGAGTGAACTGACAGCGGCGGGACAATGAGTACGCAATGCTGAAAGCAAGTCTGTTTCTTGCCGGCATAAGATTCTTCCTGCATCATCCCTGGCAATTGTTACTCGCACTGATCAGCGTTGCCATAGGTTCATCGGTAATGATTGCCGTGGATCTGGCCAACGAAAGTGCCAGGCTTTCCTTTAGCCGTTCCGTCGATGCCGTGGCCGGCAACAGTACGCACAGGATAGTCGCAAATCAGGGGATTGACGAATCCTTTTACACAAAATTGCGGGTCGATGGCGGGTTCCGCAAGCTTGCCCCCATCGTAGAGGGGCAGTTTATTTACCGGGGAGAACACTATCTGTTGCTCGGCGTTGATCCGTTCGCTGCACCCTTGTTTTCCCTGGGCGATGAAGCTCTGTCACTTGACGTGATCAGGACACTGTTGCTGAGGCCGCGAACCTTCCTGACGACTCAATCCACCGCCGAAAGACTGGGTTTGGACGGACCGGGAGATACATTGCCGGTACATATCACTGAAAAAACGCAAACTCTGGAACTCGCCGCTTACCTGCCATCGTCGCAGCAATACCTGATGGAGAATGTACTTCTGGCGGATATAGGCAGTGCCCAGGAAATACTGTCTAAACAGGGTTTCCTTGATCGGATAGAGCTGCAGCTGCATACCGATCGCCTTGAAAGGCTACGCGGTTTTCTGGACCCCCGAATGCGAATCGAACCCAGCCGGATGCGCAGCCAGGCTCTGGATCAGATGACGGCGGCATTTCGAACGAATTTATCTGCCATGAGCCTGCTGGCTGTGCTTATCAGCGCGTTTCTGGTGTATAACACGATACGATTTACAGTGATACAACGCCGCCAGCATTTTGCCGTCGAGCGAATGCTCGGCGTTACCGGCAGGCAATTGGCAGCCCATATATTCATTGAGGCCCTGGTGCTTGCGGCTGTAGGGGCTCTGGCCGGGTGCTTTCTCGGCGTCATTCTCGGTCAGGGGCTTTTGATATTGATAAGCCGGGCCATCAGCGATTTATACACCTCAATCGATTTTTCTGTATTGACCCTGCAGCCACTGCTGCTGGCAAAAGGCCTTGGCATAACGCTGCTTGCAGTGTTATTGGCGGCCGTGAACCCGGCTTTGGAAGCCGCGCGTGTCAGTCCCGTAGATGTCCACCGGCGATCCAGCCTGGAGTCGGCCGGCAGGCGTTATTTACTTCCGTTTGTGACTGGCGGGGCTGTCATGGCGGCGCTCTCGGCGGTGATGATGTTCTGGGCGCAGCGAAGTCTGTTAATCGGCTTTGCTGCACTGTTTTTAATGGTCGCCGCATATAGCTTGTGCATCCCGATATTGACCGAGCTGAGCCTTCATTGTTTGAATCGTCTCGGAGCCGGCAGAAATGTGATTTGGTCCATGGCGGTTCGGGGGATCCAACGCGCCGCCAGCCGGATAAATCCCGCGATTACCGCCTTGACAATCGCAGTGTCTGCAACTGTGGGTGTCGGCATTATGATCAGTTCATTCCGGGTGACCGTGGATGATTGGCTGTCACTGACTCTGCAAAGCGATATCTATGTTTCCGCCGCCCGGATTGACGAGGCTGCTGACCGGGATCCTTTGGATGTCTATTGGCAGGATGCGGTACGAAAATTAGAAGGTGTCCGGTCGATCAGCACGGGGACCGAACGTACCGTATTTGTTTTCGGATCCCCCGTACCCATGCTGATTTTACAAGCCGGTCAGCACAGTGCGGGCGGATTTCGATTTCTGGAGGGAGAGAGTGACAAAATATGGGACGCATTTCAGAATAAGGGTGCGGTTTTGGTCTCAGAGCCCCTGGCCTGGCATCACCGGCTTAAGCCCGGTGATTCGATTTCTTTGTCACTTGATTCCGGTCCAGAGCACAGCCTGACCATTGCCGGGGTTTATCAGGATTACAGCGCTACTCAGGGAATGCTGGTCATGGCCCGCGAGCATTTTTCCAGGCTTTGGTTCGCTCCTGAAATTATCACCGTCGGCCTCTACCTTGACGAATCAACGGATGCAGGTTTTGTCCGCCGCCAGCTCAGCGAGCTCAGCGGCGATACGGTTCAGCCGATTCGGATAAGCTCCAACCGGGAAATTCGCGATCGTTCCCTGAAAATCTTTGACCGAACATTTGCAATTACTGAAGTACTTCGATTGTTAGTGTTGATCGTCGCCTTTGTGGGGGTATTCAGTGCTTTGATGGCATTGTATTTGGAAAAAAGCTACGAATACGCGGTTTTACGCGCTACCGGCATGACACAGTGGCAACTCAGTCGGCTAATATTTTTGCAGACTTGTATTACCGGATCGATCGCCGGCCTGCTCGCTTTGCCTTTGGGCTGGCTGCTGTCGGAAGTTCTTATCCATGTCATTAACAAAAGATCATTCGGCTGGTCTATGTATGCCCATCTGCCTTTGCCGGTGTTCATTCACGCTCTGGTTCTGTCCGTTTGTGCAGCTCTGGCCGCTGCGGTATACCCGGTGGTCCGGATTGTCAAGACATCCATCAGTACCGGGCTGCGAAACTCATGAAAGAAACGTTATTTGCTCTGATGCTGATCATGTCGATCCCGGCTTGTAAAGAGGAGATGGCGGCGGAGACGGATCTCAGCGCTCTGTTGGCCGGATCGGCGGATACAGGATTTCTGCGGGCAATACATCCAAGAGAATTCAGCTTCCCTGCCGACCATGCCGCACATACCGGATTCCGTAATGAGTGGTGGTATTTTAGTGGAAACCTGGAGAGTGTGAAGGGGCACAAATTTGGTTATCAGCTGACTTTTTTTCGGATTGCATTAAGCTCGGAAATGCCTGAACGGCAATCGGAATGGGTCGGCACTCATATGTGGATGGCACATATTGCATTAAGCGATATCACGAACCGGCAGCATTATCACGATCAGCGTTTCTCGCGTGAGGCGGTAAACTTATCCGGCGTGGAGACTGATCCGTTGAGAATCTGGCTGGAAGACTGGCGGTTAGCGACGTCTCCCAATACCCTTTTCCCCTGGCACATAACGGCCGGAAACGACCGCTTTGTGTTTAACCTGAGCCTTGAACCGGAAAAACTCCCAGTGTTACAGGGAGAGCAGGGCTTGAGTCGCAAGGGAGAAGAAGCGGGAAACGCGTCTTACTACTATTCGATCACAAGACTCAGGACTCAGGGAGAGATTGAGCTGAACGGCGTAAATCATAAAGTCAAAGGGCAGAGTTGGCTTGATCGGGAGTGGAGTACGAGCGTGTTATCGCCGCAACAGGCTGGATGGGACTGGTTCTCCCTGCAGTTGGACGACGGCCGCGATTTGATGTTTTACCGGATACGGAGAAAATCCGGAAAAGTCGATCCGCACAGTGCCGGCAGTATTGTAGCCGCGGACGGCAGTGCCAGCGCCTTATCGGCAGATCAGGTCGATTTGGAGGTACTGGATAGCTGGCGTTCATCCTCGGGTAAAGACTACCCGGTAGTGTGGAGGATGCGAATAGACGGAGAGCCCCGGGATTGGAAAATACAGGCCGCTTTTAATGATCAGGAGATGAGTACCGGAATCAATTATTGGGAAGGGGCGGTTGTCCTTTATGATAATCTGAGCGGAGAAGTGCTGGGACAGGGATATCTTGAAATGACAGGTTATTAGCCGGACATGTCTTCCGGAACCTTTATCTCTATACAATCATCGCGTTCCCATGCGGAATTTCGGGGACGCCAGCTTACAGTCCGACCTTACGGAATTGAACGATATTGCCCCGGATGTCCCTTAAGTACATAAATCCACCTTCGGTTCTGACTTGGTAGAGCAATGTCTGATTGAGTTGAGGCATATAGAGGTTAAGCAGATCTCCATTCGATGTTACAAGGCCCGGCAGAAGTCCCTGACGGGATATTAATCGAAAATTGGTATCCTGGATATGCAAATGTTCGCCGGACCTTGCCTGCCACTGGCCATTGAGCCAGAAATTACCGGGACTGGACTGTACAAGCGGAGAGTGTTGGAATCCGCCGTTACCGAACGGACTCGCGAACAAAGAATCAGACGGTATACCCCAGTTGTTCAAGGGTAGTCCGTAAGGGTTCCAGGCTTGGCTGGAAAGGCCCGGATAGCCCCAAGAACCATAGCTGCTTCCCGGATAAAGCCCGTTGTTGGCGAACAGCCCTGAATAGGCAGGATATGAATATGCGGATGTCCAGGGTGTTGCACCCGCAAAAGCCCAAGGATTACTGCCCGGGTAAGCATAAGGAGAATTGATCAGCAATTGTGAAATGTAGTTTGCCATGGCGCTCATCATGCTGAGCATTGTCGCCATTGCGGGCGTCATCGGTTCAGTGCTTGCTGTGTTCGGCTGGCTCAATAGCAGAAAAGACACAACGCCCGCGCCGATACATTTTCGGCATTGCCCGATACAGTTTCTGACCCTTTGAGTAAGTTGATTCCAGCGAACTTGTCTCATACCACGCAACCGTTTATTGATCCGTCAGAATACCCGTCTTCGTCTGTGTCACTGATAATGACACGGCAATGCAGTTTACATGCCTGTGCACAGATCAATCACACTCCGCCAGCATCCACTCGACAAACAACTTCACCCTGGCGGCCTGAGGGGATTGTTTGCGATACAGGGCCAGCATGTGTTTTCCGGTATCGAGTACCTGGTCATCGAACAGTCTTTTGAGTACGCCGTTTTGCAGGTCCTGCAGCACCATTTCGAGTAAAATCAAGGCAACGCCATAGCCGGCAATCGCCGGTTCAAAGAGCTGCGTCTGGCTATCATACTGAAAAACCGCTTGACGCCTGAGCGACGGGGGCTCGGGATATTTTTTAAACCAGCAATGCCACTGATGGCCTTCTGTCAAAGTGTCCTCCAGCAACGGTATGTGAGGCGGCAGTTTTCCGGACTCGCGCCAATGTCTATACAGATCATTGGAGCATACCGGCGTCAGATGCAGGTCGAATAAGACAACACACTGCTGCCGATTATCGAGTAAGCCGTCCGTGCTGGCGTAGCGAATCAGCAGATCATGATCGCTGCCGACCGGATCCGCCCGCTGGCTGGTGGGATGGATGTTCAACTCAATATCCGGATATGCGTCATAGAATTTATGCAATCGCGGCATCAGCCATCGGCTGACAAAGATCGGAGCCGCGCTGATGCGTAGCGTGGAGTTTGCCCTTTCGTGCTTCAACTGATCGGTTGCATGATCGATCAGCGCCATCGCCCTGGATACCTCCTGATAATAAAACCGGCCTGCCTCGCTCAGCCGTATTTTTCGTTCGTGCCGGATAAAAAGTGCCTGTCCCAGATAGTTTTCCAGCAGCTTTATTTGATGGCTGACTGCTGACGCAGTCACGTTCAATTCCCCGGAGGCACGCCTGAAATTGAGCAGGCGCGCTGCCGACTCAAATGTACGTATGGCTTTGAGAGGTGGATTGTTTTTCATAATATGATGAATAAAATTCAATATAAGGATGAAATAATATCGCTTTAAGTATATGTATTAGCGTAGATAATTATACCTGTATAGTGAAAACAGGAAAGCAATGATGTATAGAAAATTTGAACTGTCAGATTTTACATCGGATATACTGAATGATGAATCTGCATTCGAGGATGGTGATTCAGCAGCCACATCCGGGGTTGAAACCCAGGCTCTGTGCGGTTGGTTGGAGGTATCTATCGACTATCCGTACTATGAAAAACTGGCGCACGCTTACCGCTCCGAGAAAGCTCATCGATTGATTGCCGCTGCCCAGCGCAATCTCAAGGCCATGATCAGGAGACTGCGGTCTCTGACCACTCGATGATGGACATCGAATGTCAGTAGCTATCTGCAGAGTGTGTGTGGATTTGCGCCTGCTGAATTTCTATTCTTCAGCTCGCAGCCACTGCTGTGTGCGGAACAGGAATAACAGATGCCCTCTCACCCTCAGTTTTCCGTCCTCGAGCCATAATGAGCAACGATATTCCTTTCCGTTTTCCGGATCCAGAATTTTCCCCCCTTGCCATTTCTTTTTGCCCGGCTTCTTCTCCATACCGGAGAGAATGGTCATACCGATAATTTTTTTCCCATAACGCGGATCCTGGTGCGGGCAAAGATCACACACGGGATCGGGGGCTTCTCCGGGTCTGAAATAAATCTTGACAATATCGCCATAGAGTTTGCCCTGTTCCAGGTATAATCTAACCACGGATCTCGGCTTCCCGCTTTTGTCATCGACGGTTGTCCAAAGGCCGGTTACATCCTCAACATCTGCATGGCCTGGAAACGCTAAGAGAATTGAAATATAAAACACCAAAATCAAAGTGAGGGATTTATGCATGTTTGTATCCGCCGAAGAAGTTCACAGTAAAACTGTGGTCATGTTTTCAATATAGGGTGTAGCATTTTTTATGCTAAATTCAGCTGCAGGGCTTGCAGTGACTCCATAGATATATTCAACAGGCCCTGACTATACTATCGTTTATTCACAGGCTCCCGGAGGTTAATTGAAATGTTATGGGCAAAATCCGGTCGCATTCCTTCCCGGAGTGATTTATGAACAATCTGTTTCCGCCGATTCAACCCAATCAGGACTATTTTCTTGAAGTGGACGATTTGCACACAATTTATGTCGAGGAAAGTGGAAATGCTCTGGGAATTCCGGTGGTTTACTTGCACGGCGGGCCGGGCGTGGGCAGCGAAGCGTTTCAACGGCAGCTGTTCGATCCGCAACACTATCGCATTGTACTATTTGATCAAAGGGGCTGTGGCCGGTCAAAACCGCATGCGGAATTACAGAGAAATACAACTCCACATCTGATCGCGGATATGGAACAGATCCGCCGGCATCTGAAGATTGATCGCTGGTTGGTGGCGGGAGGCTCCTGGGGCAGCACGCTTTCATTGGCCTATGCGCAGCAGCATCCGGAGCGCGTCCTCGGCCTGATCGTGAGAGGGATATTTCTGGCCACTCAAAAGGAGCTTGATTGGCTGTACAGCGATGGCGCCAGCGGGGTATTTCCCGATCATTGGGAAAAGTTCAAAGATGCCATACCTTTAGCCGAGCAGGGGAATCTGCTCGAGGCCTATCATCAGCGACTTATCGGTACCGATGAGCTGTTGCGGATGAAGGCGGCAAAAAACTGGTCGATGTGGGAAGCAAGGATTGCAACCTTGCTACCCGATAAGCATATACTTGAGAATTTCGCCGATCCTCACAATGCAATCAGCATTGCCCGTATCGAGACGGACTATTTTGTTCATCAATGCTATCTCGAAGAAGGGCAGCTTCTGACCAATATGGACAGAATCACTGATATTCCCGGAATGATCGTTCATGGACGCTATGACATGATTTGCCCGCTGGAACAAGCCTGGAATTTGCATAAATCCTGGCCTATGTCAGAGCTTTGTATCGTGCCGGGAGCAGGCCACGTGGCTTCAGAGCCAGGCATAAGCAGAGCATTGATCAGCGCTTCAAACAAGATGATTGGCAAACTTAAGTAATAAGATCCGCAATCGCTGTTTCAATGAGACTTCAAACCCGGTCATCGCTTGTGGCACTGATTCGAATTCGAGTAACAGCCTGTGCGCAATTCACGCCATTGCGCTAAAAAAAGAAGGTAAATAATAAATGGCAATTGAAGTTGTTAATGCCAGAGTGACCCCTTTGGGGCGTTTGGATATACTGAGTAAGTCCGAAGTCAATAAATTGCTCGATACCAGCCAGGGGGGCTTATACCGAATGTTTCGCAATTGCTCGCTGGCGGTACTCAACAGCGGCAACAGTATGGATGACGGAAAGGAATTGCTGGAACGGTATAAGGCTTTTGATATTCAGGTCGTGCAAAGTGAACGTGGAGTCAAACTGGAACTCAAAGGCGCGCCTGCCGAGGCTTTTGTCGATGGAGAAATCATTCGCGGTATCAATGAACATCTATTCGCCGTTTTGCGGGATGTCATTTACGTCAATCACGAAATTCATGAGAGCGGTTCCTTTGATTTAAGCCATACCGGTGGAGTGACGGATGCAGTATTTCATATTCTGCGTAATGCGGATATTCTTCATCCCATGGTCAATCCCAATCTGGTTGTCTGCTGGGGAGGCCATTCTATCTCAAGAGAAGAATACGACTACACGAAATACGCCGGTTACGAGATGGGATTGAGAGGGTTGGATATTTGTACCGGCTGTGGTCCAGGAGCCATGAAAGGTCCGATGAAAGGCGCTGCAGTGGGTCACGCCAAGCAGCGAAATAATGCAGGCCGTTATCTAGGATTGACCGAGCCGGGGATAATAGCCGCGGAGTCGCCTAACCCCATAGTCAATGATCTTGTGATTTTGCCGGATATTGAAAAGCGCCTGGAGGCATTTGTCCGGGTCGGACATGGAATACTGGTGTTTCCCGGCGGAGTGGGTACGGTTGAAGAAATTCTCTATATTCTCGGAATATTACTGCACCCCGATAATGAGGACATCCCCTTTCCGTTAATATTTACCGGGCCGTCTTCTGCGGGCGCCTACTTCGAACGTGTCGATCAGTTTATTGCCAATGCGCTGGGAGAGAAGGCCAGATCCCGATATCAGATTATCGTTGATGATCCCGAGAAAGTGGCCACGATTATCCGCGACGGTATAGCCAGAGTGCGTGAATACCGTAAGAATATCGGTGATGCCTACTATTTCAACTGGTCTATTCAGATTGGTGAGGAATTTCAACGCCCTTTTGAACCGACGCATGAAAATATGCGGAATTTGGACTTGAGCAGGGACCAGCAGGCACACGATCTGGCAGCCAACTTACGGCGGGCGTTTTCCGGGATAGTGGCCGGTAATGTCAAGGATCAGGGTATCAGAGCGATAGAAAAACACGGTTCATTCGAGATTCGGGGTGATGCCGAATTGATGCGCGAAATGGACAAGCTGCTGCAATCGTTTGTTCGTCAGTCGCGTATGAAATTGCCGGGTAGCAACTACAGGCCCTGCTATAAAATCATCCGCTGAACACGCCGGCATCTTAGTGCCGCGATTGCGAATCAGCCTTTTAAAACACTGTCTGACGGGAAACCAAGTGGTAATCCTCGGACTGAAACCCGTTAAATCCGGTTGCGGTACTTGAACCATAGGCTCCCAGGCAACCGAATTCTATATAGTCTCCGGCTTGTAAATCCTTTGGCAGAGTAGTCTGAGGCAGCTCATCCAGGGAGTCGCAGGTTGGGCCGTAGAGCTGAAAACGTGCCGTTTCTGCAACGTGCCGCCGCCCATCGCGCCATACCGCAGTGGGCAATTTAAGTTTTACCAGCATCTGTTCCATCAGACCACCGTAAATGCCGTCGTTTAAAAACAGCGTATTGTTGCGTCTGCGGTGGATGACACGGGTCAGCAATGTGCAGGACTCTGCCACCATAGACCGGCCGGGTTCGCATAAAAGGCGTGTACCGGTATGGGCAAAGCACTCATCGAAGGTGCTTTTGATTGTCGAGAAATAGGATTCGAGGGATGGTGCCGGACTTTTCTTATAAGATGCCGGAAACCCGCCGCCCACATTCAGCCGGGAGATTGTAGTGTTGGCTTTGCGGCTGATGGATGCGGCCGATCTGATATAGGCGGCATACGCCGCAGGATCTTCACACTGAGAACCGGGGTGGAACGTCAGAGATGTTTGGTATCCGTGACTCGCCAAGTTGGTCAGTAATTTTACAGCTTCGCTTTCCGATGCACCGAACTTGGCAGTGAAGTCATAGGCGGCGAGATCAAGCGGTATTTTAAAGCGTATACCGATTTCCACTTTCTCATCTTCGCCCAGAGTATAGTGCAGCTTTTTCAGCTCTTCGAAATCATCGATTACAAATGAACGTACACCGTAATTGTAATAAGCCTGCTCAATGGCATTCGCGGCTTTGACCGGGTTGTTGAAATGCATCACCGCACCCGGGAAATTGTTGTAAATCAGTTTTATTTCCGCCAGGGAGGCAACGTCAAATGCCAGGATTCCGGATTCATACAGTCTCTTTATGACTTCCGGATGCGGATTGGCTTTGACCGCAAAGCTTGTTAATCCGGGAAATCCCGATTGAATTCTGAGGCTTTGTTTTTTCAATAGGGTCGGACACATCAGATAGGCCGGCTCATCCGGTTGCCGTGCACGGATAAAACTTGCGGTATCCTCAAAAAGATTCACCCTTGTTTCGCTGAATAGCCCGCTGCTGATAGGGGGATGCACTCGAGTCATGCCGCTTACTCACTAAAATTTGTGATAATAATTAATTTTGGTAGATGAATATGATGGAAAACAGAGGCTATTTTGATCAAAATGACATAGAATATCGGTCAGATTGAATAGCAATATGGTCAAAGTGACCAGAATTACCCGTGCAGATTACCGAAAAAGATCAAAAGTTGATTCGAGCGCTGAATCGTGACGCGAGAATATCAATCAGCAACCTTGCCAAGGAATTACATGTTTCGCGCACAACGGTGAAGCATCGGATTGCCCGCCTTGAGGAGGCAGGGGTGATCGTGGGATACGGATTGCGATTGGGAGAGGCTTATCGCCGCAATACGCTGCAATCCTACGTCAATCTGGAAGTCAGGCCCGCTATGGCCAGTCAAATCGTGGCCCGGCTTCAGAAAATGCCTGAGCTGGAAGCCCTGTTCACGGTGAGCGGAAAATTCGATATGGTCTTGATTGTCCGTACCATGACACCGGTGCAACTCGATCAGGTGTTGGACCAAATCGGAGAATTTGAAGGGGTAGTGAGCACTGAGTCCGCAATTGTGCTCAATACAAAATTTGACCGGCGCTAGTACTCTGTCGGGGTGATGTTGACGAATACAGAGTACTAAGAGCCTGTTCAAAATCTCTGCGCCTACTACGAATTCGCTGAGTTTGGCCAGATTTCCTCCTGATTTTCGTTGCGTAGAACCACTATGCGCCTCAAATCAGAATAAAATCTGACTCAAATCAGCATATTCTCGCGACGACGCAGAGATATTGAACAGGCTCTAAGGGTCTTACTTAAAGCCGAAATCTTGAAAGACCTTCAGCGCCAGATCCGGACGGTCGGTCACTATGCCGTCAGCCCCCAGGGATAATAAAAGGCGCATGGATTCGGTGTCGTTGACTGTCCAATAATGCACCGACCGGCCTGTTTGGTGTACAGCCTGAATAAAGCGTTCGGTATCCAGACGGATAGACGCGTATTGCCTGGGAATCTGCAACGCAACACACTGGTGTTGTTTGTGGAATTGAAGACCTCGCAATCCTCTGACATACAGCGACAGCACTTCACTGAAGGTTGCGGATGTGGCGACTTGCGGGGAGAGCTTTCTAAAATACCTAAGGATCTTACCATGGAAACTGGCAACCACTGTGCGATGTTCAGCGCCGGCTGCTTCGATGGTTTGAGCCAGCAATCTGGCGGCGCGGAACATCTTATCCTTGATGTCGATATTGACAATCATGTGCGGATAGGCCTGATACACTTCTAAAAGGGTAGGCACCTGAATTTTTTTACCACGGAAAGGCATGGCATTGCGATCCTGAAAACGGTAACCCGCATCGAGTTTTTTTATCTGTTTGAGAGTATGTTGAAGAACCGCTCCGCTACCGTTTGTTGTCCGGTCAAGCTGTTCGTCATGAATCACAACGACTTTTTCATCCCTGCTGATACGAACGTCAATCTCCAACACATCGGCACTGGTTTGCAAACCAATATCGAAAGCCTGAAACGTGTTTTCCGGAGCCAGTAAACTGCTGCCCCGGTGAGCAAAGAGTAATGGTGAATCCGATTTAAGTGGATTGATAGTGTGAGTCAATGTAATGACGTTATCGTGAATCAATCAGTAAACCATACTACAATCGGACCTGTTAATGCCATTTCGCCCGGCCAACGGAGAAAAGTGTACTAAAGTTACTAAGAGCCTGTTCAAGATCTCCGCGTCGTTGCGAGAATACGCTGATTTGAGACAGGCCCTTAAGAGACGGTTCACCGGCCGACGTTCGGAAGCCGCCGATAGTCAGCTAATGACCCCATGCTAAGTCATAATAACGAGTTCAGTTATCCATGAGATTTGAACGCAGAAAGTTGTAAAGATTGTTCCGGAAGCCACATCATGCTCTACGAAGTTACTGCCGCTTACCAGATTCGCGAAGCAAAACCCGAAGAAGCTGAAGAACTCAGCGCATTGGCGTTTCGCTCAAAACAATATTGGGATTATTCAGACGAATTCATGGAAAACTGTAGGCGGGAATTGACTTACAGTCCCGATGAATTAGTACGGGATTTCGCCTATGTAATTGAAAAAGAAGGGCATATCTCGGGGTTTTATGTACTGACGGTGCTGGATGACGAACAGATCGAATTGGAGGCTTTGTTTGTCGAGCCTGAATATATAGGGTATGGTTTCGGTCGGGAGCTGATGAATCATGCCAGGATACAGGCCTATGAAGCCGGATTTTCCGTCATGATTATTCAGAGTGACCCCTACGCTGAGAATTTTTATTACAGCGCCGGTGCAGTAAAGATAGGCAGACGACAGTCAGACAGTATATGCGGCCGTTTTTTGCCCTTGCTGAAAATTGATTTGAATGAGCCACCGCATCTCACCCTGGCAGGCGCAGACAATTTTATCTCCTTTCCGAGCGGAGGAAAATGACATCCCTGGCGTTCGATATTTACGGCACCTTGATTGATACTAACGGTGTGACAGCCGTCTTGCAAAAACTGATCGGCAGCGAAGCGGCGAAATTCTCGCAAGTCTGGCGCGATAAGCAACTGGAATATTCGTTTCGTCGCGGATTGATGCGCTCCTACCAGGATTTTTCCGTCTGTACGAGAAATGCCCTTGATTACACTTGCAGGTTTCTGAATCACTCGCTTTCCGTAGACCATAAAATAGCATTAATGGCGGAATATGGTTCTCTACCCGCCTTTTCCGATGTCTCAAGGGGATTGATCAGTCTGGAAAAATCCTCGGTTAAAATCATTGCTTTTTCCAACGGAACGCGTCACATGATCGGCGAGATTTTGAAAAACGCCGGTCTGGAAGATCACTTCAGCGATATTGTCAGTGTGGAGGATGTTTGTTCTTTTAAACCGGATCCCGCCGTTTACAACCATTTACTTGAACAATCGGGTAGCCCGCCGAACCTCTGCTGGGTAATATCCAGCAATCCGTTTGATGTCATCGGTGCCAAATCGGCTGGCTTAAGGGCAGTCTGGGTTAAACGCAATCCGGATGCGGTGTTTGATCCCTGGGGCATAGAGCCGGATGAGATTGTCTCGTCAATTGATCAACTCAGCGGCATCAGCTTAGCCTAGACATCATGTAGTGACCTGTCCATCTTCAAAACCGTGGGTTATTGTAAAGATGGATAGGTCACTACATGATGTCTAGAGTTTTACCGGGCCTGATTTATCCGGGTTTTTTCCTTCCACACTGTCGTAAAAGGACTTTATGGCAGCCAGATCCTTTGCTGCATCACCTGTGGGCGTAAAATAGCCGCCGATCCCCAGGCTTTTGCTTTTATAATCAATAAAACCGAACGCGATGGGAACACCTGCTCCCAAAGCGGTGTAGTAAAAACCGGTCCGCCAGCGGGGCACAAATGCAGAAGTTCCTTCGGGGGTCAGGGCCAGGGCGAAGCTGTCCCGTTCTTCAAATTGATGAATCAGATGGTTGACGAAACCGATGTTTTTATTCGAGGCATCCAGCCGGACACCTCCCAGAGCTCTGGTAAATATTCCCAATGGACCCCTGAACAGATAATGATGAGCCAGCCAGTAACAGGGAGTTTTTAAGGATCTGCAATAGAGCAATGCCAGCGGATAATCCCACAGGCTTGTATGCGGGGCGGCGACTATAACGAACTTTTCCTCCGGTGGAAGCCGGCTGACCACTTTCCACCGAAGAAGCTTTAACATCGACCGTGCTATCCGCTCGCGTAAGGAAAATCTATCCTCATTTCGCAGGGATTCGGTCAGCATGGTTTCACAAGTAGGTAAGTTCTTACGACTCTAACTATGATCCTATGCTTAGGCTTTGATCAATGTAGATTTTTGTAACCGCCACTTTGTCGCTTAACTCTCTCTCTTACGATAAAATGTTACGCAATTGTATAAGGTTGTGAAATATTGCGGCCAAAGATTATCGATTTCCAACATCGAGACGTGTCTATGTTTTCTGTACTTCAAGCTGTTAAGACAGACCCGATTTTAGGGTTGATGGCCGCCTTTCGGGAAGATACCAATCCCAACAAAATAGACCTCGGTGTCGGTGTGTACAAAGATGAAAACGGGCACACAGGAATATTGGAGTGTGTTAAAACCGCCGAGAGTCACCGCTTGGAAAATGAAACCACTAAGACTTATATGGGTATGGCGGGAGATCTGGCCTATAACGCACGCATTTCTGAGTTGATACTGGGTCAGGGGCATCAGGTACTTGAGCAAAATCGGATCAGAGTTGTACAGGCTCCGGGAGGTACAGGCGCATTGCGCGTAGCGGCGGAATTTATTAAACGATGTAAAGCGGATGCGACGATATGGGTCAGTACGCCGACCTGGGCCAATCATCTCGATCTGTTTTCGGCAGCCGGCTTAAGCGTTCGCGAATACCCTTATTATGACTACCAGAATCACGGGCTGATGTTCGAAGATATGTTATCGGGTCTGCAGACGGCGGTAGAGGGAGATGTAGTGCTGTTTCATGCCTGTTGCCATAATCCAAGCGGAATGGATCTCAATCCGGGCCAGTGGCGTGCGATAGCCGAGCTTGCCAAAGAAAACGGATTCACACCTCTGATTGATATTGCCTATCAGGGTTTTGGCCAGGGTCTGGATGAAGATGCGTTCGGAGTAAGGCTGCTGGCTGAGGAACTGCCGGAATTATTGATTTGCAGTTCTTGTTCGAAGAATTTTGGTTTATACCGTGAGCGGATTGGTGCCTGCAGTATCGTTTCGGAGCGCAGTGAGCTGGCCGACATAGTGTTCGGTGTGATGCAGAATACCGTCCGCGGGATTTATTCCATGCCCCCGGCCCATGGGGCCGCCATAGTGAATACGATTCTTTCCAGCACCGAACTGACCGCTCAATGGCATCAGGAGTTGGCTCAGATGCGCGATCGCATCAATGGTTTAAGGAAACTGATCTCCGATCGACTCACTGAGAAAGGCGCCCGGCAGGACTTTGGATTCATCGAGCGGCAAAGTGGTATGTTTTCGTTTCTCGGCATTTCCGCTGAACAGGTCGAACAACTGAAGAAGGAATATAGTATTTATATGGTCGGATCCAGCCGTATGAATGTCGCCGGTATCAGTCAGGCCAATATTGATTATTTTGCCGAATCGGTGGTTAAGGTCTTAGAAGGCTCTTAATCGGACAGGTACCACGGGGTTATCGGCGGCTGGCCCCGGATACCTACCAGTTTTCGGCGAGAAATCTGTACCCGATACTGCGTACGGATTGTATACCGGGTGCAGTCTTGTCTTTATCTCCCAGCTTTTTGCGCAGTTTGACTATCCTGTTATCAATGGTGCGGTCGGTGCCGTCATAGTCGATTCCGCGGAGTTCGAGCAGCAGGTCTTCCCGTGAAAGCACTTCGTTTTTATTGGATGCCAGTAACCATAGAAGATTGAATTCAGCATTGGTTATCTCGATCCGCTCATCATGGACTTTTACCGTCTGAGTATCCTGATCGATGGAAAGGCGTCCGAATGTGAGTTGGCGCTGCCGATTGGAAACGTTCTCATTGCCGCGCACCAGAAGCCGGATACGGGCTGCGAGCACTCTGGGATCAACGGGTTTTCGGACGTAATCGTCGGCGCCCTTGGTTAAGCCTTCAAGCTCGTCGGCTCCCGTATCCCGCGCCGTCAGCATCAGAATTTTACCGGTATAGCGTGGCCGGATTTCACGGCATATGGTCAGGCCGTCCTTATTGGGCAGCATCCAATCGAGTACCACTATATCCGGTTTACTGGAAACGATTTCAGGGATTGCCCTGGCACCATCATCGACATGAGTGATATCCATGCCTTCGGGGATAAGAAATTTACAGATAAGGTCGGCCAGCTTTTGGTTATCCTCAACCAGAACCACTTTTATCCTTCTACCGTGCTGCATTAGAATGCCAAAACCTTACCATTGAGATTTAACTAAAGCCGACATATTACATAAAGTTTGAGGATAAATAAATAATATTTGATCACATTCGCTTATTCGGTCCGTCACGGATAATTATCTGTATAAAGAGTGTTTAGAAAAAGTATAATTGATACAAATATTTCCATACGTGAAGTTTGTAGAAATCACCCACCGGTAATCCAATAATCTCTCATTCAATCAAACTTCTAATTCAGGTAAACTGAATTGCGGCTGTGCCAGCTTGTAATACAGCCCGGTATAAGCTTTTGACCGAAGATATTCGGGATCGGTCAGTTGCTCATGGGTGCCTTTCTCCGCTACCTTCCCGTCGGCGATATAACAAATCATATCCGAGTCAACGATAGTACTTAAACGGTGCGCGATAGTAATGGATGTGCGGCCGCGTAATATGGTTTGCATATTTTCCTGTATGCGTTTTTCCGATTCATTATCGAGGGCGCTGGTTGCTTCATCGAATATGAGAATTTTCGGCTTACGGTATAATGCCCGTGCTATACAAATGCGTTGTCTTTGCCCGCCGGAAATGCCCATGCCTTTTTCACCGATTAAGGTTTGGTAACCCACAGGGTAATTGATGATAAATTCATGAGCGCCTGCGAGTTTGGCGGCATCGGTAACTGCAGACAGATCAGGTTCGGGATCCCCCAGGGCGATATTTTCGGCAACCGTACCCGCGACAATAAAACTGTCCTGCAGGACGACGCCGATATTGCGCCTCAGGGAGGTTAAGTCTATATCCCTGATTTCCTTTCCATCGATCAGGCACTCGCCTGAGGCGGGCAGATTGAAACCCAATATCATTTTCGCAATAGTACTCTTACCACATCCGCTGGCGCCGACAAAGGCAACTCTTTGCCCCGGTTCAATCTCAAGATCGAAGTCGCGCATCACAAAGTTTTCCTGCTCGTTGGCGACATAGCTGAAATTGACTTTACGAAATTCAATATGGCCCTGGCAATCCGACAGACTGGCGGGAATTTTATCCGGTGATGAGATGGGTTCCTGCTCCGGCGCGACGGACAGAATTTCGCCGACCCGGTCAACTGAAATCCTGACTTCCAGCAGATTATTCCAAAGTCCCACCATTTGTAAGACAGGGCCTATGACCATCCCCGTCAGCATGTTGAATCCCATCAGTTCACCGATGGTCAGGGTGCCGGCCATCACCTGATTGGCACCCAGCCAGAGAATAACCACCTGGGAGGACAAACTCACCAGTTTGTTCAGACTGGCGGAGAGCATATTCAGTTTGGCGGAACGGAAACTGCGATTGACATTATCGACAAAGGAGTTTTCCCAGTTTGCCCTGGCCATATACTCATTGGCGGTTGCCTTGAGTGTTTCAATGCCGTTAAGGGATTCGATCAGTCTGGATTGCGCCTGTGAATTGGTTTCGAATATCTCCTGCGATATTTTCTTAATACGCGGCGTGAAGTAGAAAATAATGCCCAGATACATGGGAATAAAAATCATAAAAGCCAGTGTCAGGCTGACGCTGTAGCCGAACATCATCAGAAAATAAATCACGATCATCAGGGTGTTTAAAAGCACGGTTACCGTGGAACCTGAAATGATCATCCGGATTTTCTGATTCTCGCCGAAACGGGCAAGAATTTCCCCCTTGTTCCGGGTCAGGAAAAAGTTCATCGGCAGGCTTAAAACATGTCGATAGAACTCAGACATAATCCGCATATCGATGCGTGCGGTGGTGTGCGCCAGCAACAGATTCTGAGCTATACCCGATAAAGTCGAAAAGACTGAAACCAGTACCATTCCCGCTAGCATCATATTCAACAGGCTGACATCGTGATGCACCACGACAGTGTCAACGATCGTCTGAATAAATAACGGGCTTGCCAATCCAAGCAAGTTGATGGTCAGGGCCGCAATCATCGCTTCGGCGAAAAAGCGTTTAAAGGGGAGGATGTAATTCAGAAAATGGGTAATGGGTTTTTTCGGAACTTCTTTCTGTATAAAGCGTTGAGTGGGGTCGAGCGCAATCAGGACACCCTGTTCTTCATCCGTATGAGTGCCTTTGACATTGGCCGCGCTCCAGCTCATCATAAAATCGTCTTTTTTGAGTTTCTTCAAACCTTCAGCCGGGTCGGCGATATAGACGTCCTTACCGCTTATCCGGTAGAGCACCACATAGTGGTAGTCTTCCCAGCCGACAATGGCGGGTAATTTGACATCCCGTAGATCGTCAAATTGAAGGGCGAAAGCACGGGCGGAATACCCCATTCGCTCGGCGCCGTTAATGACCGCGTTGGGAGTGATATTGGCGGTGGATAGATTGGCCAGTTCCCGGATCTGGCCCAGGGTAAAGTCCTTGCCATAGTGCTTGCAGATCATGGTCAGGCAGGCCGCCGGACAATCCTCCTCGGCGTTTTGCCGCACGACACTGAAGCGTTTGACGTCCTGCTTGACGTCCATGGTGCGAAATTCTTCTTCCGTAACCGCATCGGCCAGGCGGATTCGTTGATCCACTCCCTCCGCGCGTTGCCGCACTTCTATTTCATCGACTTCATTTTGCAATAGTTGCTTTACCCGAACCCGCAGGCTTTCATGCAATTCGGGATTGATCTGCAGAATTTTTTCGGCGGCTTCCTTGCGTATGACAAGTACGGATGCATCGTCGCTGATAGCGATCGCGCTGTGGTGCTGAGTGTCGCTGCCTTCCGGGGGGGGCAGGGCGCAGGTTTCGCCGAGTAAATCTCCACGGTAAAGCCGATCGAGGATAACGTCTTCGCCCGATAACGGACGGCGCACAAGATCAATAGCGCCTTTTTCCACACAATACAGGCGTGGGTCGTTTTGCCCCTGTTTGAAAACCGCACCTCCCCTTGGGATGTTTTTTACTCCCACGTTGGAGAGAATCATGTCGAAATCTTCGGTCGAGTATTTTGCGCTGCCCAGAATACCTCTGAGCCTGTGGCTCAGTTCCACGACTCCAAGGCGGCTTTTAAAAACCTCACTGATACCCGGGTATTGTGCCTGCAGTTCGCGAACCTGCTGTCCGGGGAGTGACAGGGTAGTTGTATTTGTTGTACTGATGACCTGAAACGGCCAGACATCCGCTTCTATCAGGCACCTTTCGCCGATGCTGGCATCCTTACCCAGTTCTCCGACACTTTTGCGTTTTCCGTGCTCTGTTTTTTTCATGCGAACATTGCCACTGTAGATAATATGCCAGTTGGCCATATCATCATTTTGTTCGGCTATGACTGTATTTGGTGGATAGTCATTGACTTCAAACAATGTAGACAGTGCATTTTTTTCCGATTCCGATAAAGCACTGAACATGACAAACTCGGATAAAATCTGTCTGATGATGGTTTGCTTTGCGTCCACGCTATTCTCTCTGATTGGGTTGGTATTATTTTCAGATTAACGCTTAATGTCTATTCTGATTCAGCATTGAAAAATTTTGAGATCGGCGAGAAGAGTATTTCGATAAAACGCTTTTCGCCGGTCTTGAATTCAGCCAAGCCTTCCAGTCCGATTTCCAAAGGCTTGATGACACCCCCGGCGCGGCTGATGGAGTCTTTCTCAAGCGCAATCTTGACCAGATACTTGGATTCTCTTCCCGGCTCACCGCTGGGTGTTGTTGCAATAAACGAAGTGAGGCCCCGGGCGATACCGTATTCCTGGTAGGGGTAGGCAAAATACTTTACCTTTACCTCCTGACCGCGTTTCAACTGCCCTATATCCTTGTTATCGACATAGGCATGGCCTTCAAGTACAGCCGTGTCCCTGACCATGGTGACCAAGGATGAGCCGGCGCGGATCATCTGTCCGCGTGCTACATGGACATCGGTGATTACTCCGTCGAAAAAGCTGCTGTACGCAGCCTTGTTGTCGACATAGGTGGCGCCTTCCTGAAAACTGGCTTCATTAAGCCGTGTATTTAAACCGGCAATCTGCTCTTCCAGTCTCCCGATTTCTCGCTCGCGTTGTACATTGACCTGGTCAATCTCTTTCTTTAGCTTATCTTCTTGCAGCTGATCCTGGAATTTAGCTAACTCGGACCTGGAGGTCTGCATCGATATGTTGATTTCCGAAACGCGGGAGTCGGCATCGAACACCGACTTTTTCGCCGCGTTGAGCTTCTCCAGTGCCTGGTCGCGTTGAGTAATGGTGACGTCTCTGCTGGCGAACAGTTCTTCGATTCGTTTGTATTGTTTCTGCGAGATAGACAAGGATTGACGGGCTGTATTCAAGGCGTTTTTGGCCGTTTTCAGTTGTTGTCCGAGAATTTTTATCTGGTTCTGTAATTCCTCGGTACGACCGCCACGATTGTTGATCAGGTCCTCCAGATCGAAATTCAGCTGAGTCAGCCGGTGATCAAATTCACTCAGCAGCTTATCCCGCTCTTTTTCAAGCTCAACTTTCTGCCCTTCAAGCGCTTCGCGTTGCGCGTTGTCAAACGGGCGCAGTTGTTCCTGAATCACCGCCAGCGCATCTCCCGAGCGCACGACGCTGTTTTCCTGAACACTCAGTTCCGACACCAGCCCATCACCGGTCACCTGCACGGTGAAACTGTCTTTCTGCAGGATCATCGGTGCGGTGACAAGAATGGAAGAAATGGCCCAGAATGAGTAGATCAGAGCGGAAAAAATAATCAGAAACAGCAGATAAATGACACCCCTGAGCATGATAGGGGGCAGGCTGTAGAGCAGTCGTGCGGACTTTATGGGGTGACGGGTCGAAGAGCTCATCAACGGACGGATCTGTACTGCCTGACCTGTGCTGCTGCCCGTGCTACTGGTGTTGTTGTCGCGTATTTTAGCCATCGGGATAAGAATCCGGTTAATTCGTGGTATCTGTAAAATACAGGCGCCTTATGCCTGTTTATGGTTACACAATTGTGCGGAAAAAAACATAATCGACTCAAAACCGTGGCAGAACTAGACGAAAGTATTATTGGTTCGGCAATGCCAACAAAGAATAATAAATCCAATTCGTTTACTGTATTCGATCATATGCAAAAGCGCTTGGAAATAAACAGTAGGGATACCGCTGATTCAAGCTCCTGCAAATCAATTCTAACCATGGTGCCTATAACGATGAATAAAAGATTTGCGCTCCTTGCACAGAATGATTCCGGAATCCTGATAAAGGATTTATCGTGAGCTTATCTTACAGGCGGTTCTTTTTATTTTCCGTTCTTCTCCTGCAACCCTTTGCCCATGCCTCCGAGTTAGCGCGCAACTTTCAGGATCGTTTGGCCGAGCAGATTCAAAATGCGGCCGAATCGCAACAGCCCGGGGTAGCTGCGATTCTCTTCGGCCGCCAGCTTTCCGAGTTATCCCGCCAGCAGGCACTGCAACTGGCGCTGCGGCAATCACCGCAGATTCTTGCTAACGGTCAAAGCCGGATCATCGCGGAGTCGCAGCTTATTCAGCAGTCTGCCGGCTTCGACTGGGTGCTGGGATTAAGCACAAGTCTGACGCAGACTGATTTCAACGAACGCAGCGAACAAATCACCCGCGAACGTGTCACCGCCCTGACTATCGACGGTAACTCCATAGACAATGCGGTCGAAGATCCCGCTGACGATAACGAAACCGGTGAAGACGGCGTCCCTGTTGCCATCGCTGACAGTGTCGGTAACCTCCTTTGCATCACGGTCGCCGGTGAAATCGTCAACGAAGAACAGTGTGCTTTGCAGACTGAAGTGACCACTCAGGAGGAATTTGCAAGCGGGGATGCGGATTCCACCAATGCCTGGACCCTGGCAGCTGATACCGGCAAGCAATTCGATATAGGTTCGCGGATCCAGTTCGGGCTCGGTATTTCGCGCCGAACGAAAAACTTTTATCCGCTGGATGATCTGGGATTGATTCGCGCCGTCAGCAATTCCGACCCTATCGGGAACGGCAGCCGCTATCCGTGGACATCCAGGATTTTTGTCGAGTACCTGACGCCGCTCCCTTTCGGCAAAAACTATGGGCTCTACGGTTCGGCCGCTTCATTGGGACGAGAATTGGCCCGCATCAACAATCAGCGCTCACGCTTTAGTGAACGCTCGATTGAAGAGTCCCTATTGCTACAGGTCGACGATGCCTATTGGAACCATGTGCGATCCTCCTTGCGCCTGCAGTCCAGCATTAATACCAAAAATAACCTGCTTGAACGTCTCGAATCGGCGGATCGACAGTTCCGGGCACGTAGTCTGACCAACTACGAGCTGTCCCAGGTTCAGTCCGCGGTTGCCAGGTCCCGGGCAAATGAACAAGCTGCCTGGGTTGCATTTATAGATAGTGCGGAGCGATTGGGCGGTTTGCTGGATATGGACAGTGACACGCTGATAGTACCGGCCGGCTTCCACGAAACCCTGGCCGAAACTGCAATACTGGGCGGCGATGAAACCCTGAAAACGGTTTTGTCGGATAATCCGGGAATTAATGCAAGCAGGGTGACGGTGCAAAGCAATGAGACACTGGTGAAAAACGCCGAACAGAATTTCAAGCCAGATATCAGCCTGGTGTTAAGCCTCGAATTATCGCAATCCGACCGGGTGCTCGGTTATGAAGATCTGGGTGACTCTCTCAGCAATGTGTTTGATCCGGATAATACGATATGGTTTTTGGGCTTGCAGTATAAGCTACCGTTCGGTAAAAACGCGGAAAGGGCGCGCAGGCATCAAACCGAAATCAGTCTGACTCAGGCCCGCAACAATGTCATATTGGACGAAATCGATTTGAGTTCACAGGCCAACTCATTGCTGGCAAGAAACAATGCATCCCTGAGATTAAGCAACGAAGCCGAACAGCGTCTGCGGCTGGCGGAAGCCGCATTCGAACGGGCACAGGTGGCAAGAAACCGGGGTTCGATATCGGAGTTTGAGTTTTTGTTCATTGTCAACGATCTTGATGCAGCCAGAGTAGCCTGGATCGATCGGCTTGTTGAACAACAACGGATCGAATCCTCATTGCTTGCCTTGCAGGGAAAATTGGCCGATGAGATGAGGGCCGGGCAATGAATAGACTCCGTTTTGTCAAGGCAACAGCCATGTATCTTGGATTAAAGGCATGTAAAGCAATTCTGGCCGCAGGCTTTACCGCGGTTTGCTTCTCCGCGGTGTTACAGGCACAGGAACAACAGTTACGCATTTCTCCTGAAGAATTGAGCCGCGTCAGTGAATCGGAAGAGCAGTTAAAGCGGATTATCCAGGAGGAGTTGGACGGCGGCAATGCTCTGTTGCTCGGCCGTAGCCCGTTCAGTTTATCCGGGCGCCAGGCGGCTATAATGGTTCTGGATAAAAACCTGTCATTGAAACGCGGCAGGCTGGAAGATCGAATAGCCGCGGCCGCACTGGAAGAAGCCAGGGCGGTATTTGATCCTGTTCTGCTGCTTTCGCTGGCTTATGATCGTACTAAAACCAATACGCGGACGGAGCGGGCCGATCGGTATCAATCCTCAACAACCGTCAATCAGGATGGCGATAATGTTCTCGAAGTTGACGCAGCCTTCGACCCTCGTGCTCCGGTGGTGGTTTTTACCGAACCCCGCAATGAAGGATTTGCCGAAGACACACTGGTGCTTGCCAGCCAGGAACCGATCACGGGGGCTGACGAGAGTTGGACACTGGGTGCGGCACTGGAGCAAGTGCTTCCCTGGGGCGGCAATGTCAATCTGAGTTATCAAGCGATCAACAAAGATACCTTTTTTGTCAATAATCCGCAGATATTTTCCGGAAACCCCGATCCTCCGCTGAATCTGATCGGATTCGGTTCATATGACAGGCCCTGGGTATCCGAGCTGATCGCCTCTTTGCAAATGCCCTTGCCAGGCACAAAGGATTTTGGCCGTTACTCCTCTCAGCGCCTGAATAGAAGCCGTGCAACCCTGGCACGCGAATCCGCAGAGTTTGATTTGAAGTCTCTGATCAATCAAAGCCTGCTGCAGGCAGATGACGCCTATTGGCTTATGGTTGAATCGGCCCTTGGCGTGCAGGTGGTCAGAGAAAGCCTTAATGCCGCGCGGGCACTGGTGGATTCAACACAGCGCTTATATCGTGGAAGATCGGCCAATAACTATGATCTTGCCCAGGCTGAGCTCTCTTTAACCAATACACGGGCCAGGGAGGAGCAAATCTGGTCCAATTATGTTCAAGCATCCGACAGGCTTGCCTTATTGTTGAATTTGCCGGCTGACAGTCTGATTATTCCCGACGGATTCTCGGATGTGGTCGCCTTGGATGAAACACCCGGAAAAGCGGCTGAAAATGCCATAAGGCAACACCCCGATTACCTTGCGGAAAAAGCGCTCAATGAGCGAGCCGCCCTCGACAGCGAGGCAGGAAAACAGTCCGTTAAGCCGGATTTGCAATTGGAACTTGAATTGCAGTTAAGGCAAAGCAATCAAGTCTACGGCTACGAAAGTTTTGGGGATTCACTGAGTTCCGTATTCGAACCGGATATCTTCACGCAAAGAATCGGACTGAATTATCAACTGCCCTTCGGTAATAGAGGGCTGAAGGCGGCCAGCCGAAGCGCGGACGCTGCCCATCGGCAATCCGGTTTCAATCTGGCGGCCAGTCACAACGCATTGCAAAGCGAGCTGAATCGTGCTCAAGCAAGGCTCGAAGGCGCTCAGATCAATGTGGCGTATTTTGCCGAAGCTGAAAGACTTGCGGCGCTCAGCTACGAAAAAGCCCTGGACAGACAAAGAGCAAGGCAGGTGCGCGAGTACGAGCTGGCCGGGCAACACGAGCAGTTATTAAATGCAAGGCTGGCGTATATATCCGCGCTGATCGCGGTGAAACGGGCAGAAACCGCCCTTTTGGAAGCTCAAGGGGTTTTGCACGAAGAACATGCTGATCGACTGACCAGATCGCCGATTGAAAAGTGGCGTCTGAGCCTGCTGCAAAACAGTGGGGCTTTACGGATTTTCTTACCGGGAGGTAAAGTACAATGAGATGTCCCGGACGTGATTTTTTCACCTGCTCTCAGGCATTTAACTTATTACGGCAAATCTTCTATCCGGTGGCGGGACTGTTTCTGGCCGCTTTGAATCCGCTGTGGGCTCAATCCGATACAAGTCCTGTATCGGAAATGGTTCAGGTCGAAGGCAATGAAAGGGAGTCGGAACTTGCCAACTTGATTCAGGAGGCGGTTCAATCGGAATCTTTGGGCGGAGCGTTTTACAGTTACCAGGGCAGCCTGGTCAGCGCTATTAGCCCCGGCGAAGTCGCACTTTTGGTACTGGATAAAAATCTGTCACTGGTTAATACAAGAGCGGATAGAGAACTGGCGGAGCAGGCAAAACTTGAGGCACAGGCTGTCTTCGATCCGGTGCTGAACCTCAATGTCGGTCTGGATAGAAACGAATCTCATGAAAGGACCGAAACCGGGACAGTTATCGCCAAGGTTTTTTACCCGCAGTATGAAGATCCGGAAACCATGCAGGCGGCGAATCCCGGTGAGATCATTTTGCCGGAGATTGCTCAGGAGCAGACCGGGATCGAAAAAATCGTTTTTAATAATCTGCAGGAAAACTCGGAGGTTCGTGAGAATCAAACGATATTTGCCAGTAAGGAGGACCCTAACGGCGCCCAGACGGATCTGGAGTTGCAGGTCGGTCTGGAGCAATTGACGCCGTGGGGCGTTTCTTACGATTTATCCCTGAGTACCGTCAGGCGGGAGGTTTTTTACGATAATGACGGCCATTCCTTCGATGCTCCGTGGGCTTCGAATCTGTTATTGAATGTCGAGGTGCCCATTGGAAATGATTTTGGTGAGGACTCTTCCGCCGGAGTAGCATCGAGAATCGCCTCGCTTGAAGAAAAGCGTCAGGAGTGGCTGCTAAAAAGCCGGATTAACACGATTCTCGGTCAGGCAGCGGATGCCTATCTGGGGCTGGTGAATGCGGCCGAGCTTTACCGAATCAATCTTCAGAATCGCGATCTTACACAAGAGCAATACCGTGCGACCAAGCGGCGCTTTGATAGCAGAAATGCGACCAGCTACGAGCTCTCGCAGATAGAGGCGGAACTCGCCTCGGCGCGCTCGGGGGTTGAAACCGCAGCGCAAAACTACTTGCTGAGTTCGGATACATTAATGGCCTTAACCAGTGACAGCGGCGGATCCATGAAATCCAGGGTGCTGGTTCCCCGTGACTATACCCTGTGGTTAAACACGGCCATGGATGTTAATCCGGCGAGCGCCAGAGAGACCGCTGTCGACAACAGACCCATATTACAGGCCGGAATGTTGGAAATCGCTCAATCGGAAGTGCAGCAGAGGAATGCGGCCTTGCAAACACGGCCGGATATTCGTCTCGCCGCCAGTCTCGGTTTGCAACAGAACGGTTCGGTGTACGGCTACGAGAATATCATTGATTCTTTGGCCAATGTGTTCGATCCGGATATTTCCACCCAGAATCTGGCTGCCGAGTACCGCTATCCCTGGGGCAATAAAGGGCTGAAAGCCCGCAAGCGTGTCGCCGATTTGCAGCTGCAGGACTCTCAATTAGCGCTGGAACTGACGCAACGACAAATCGAGCTTGAGGTCATGTCGGCTCTCAATCGACTGCAGACCGCAAAGCAGGTTAAAGGAGAACGGGAGAGACGCCTTGTGCTGGCGGAAGATGCCTATGCCAGTCTCAACCGTTTGGCCAGAAACGGCAGTGCCACACAAAATGAAATCGTCAGCGGATTACGGGATCTGCAAAACGCCAGAACCGCTGATCTGCAGGCTGCAATTGACATCAAAAGTGCCGAAGCGGCGCTACTGGCTGCACAGGGTACAATCGACAGGAATTTCGCCAGCTGGGTTGCCAGAAACGACTTTGACACTTGGCGTCTGGCTCAGCTGAGTAAATTGTCCGATTTCAGATTTTTCGTCAAATAGTCCTTTCGGATTCAGATATGACAACTCCTATTACAGGGATATTCGCGCCCGCCGGAGACAGGCAATCCCGAATATTGTTCGAAAAATTAGAGCTCTTGAACCCCGGTGCCGCCAAATTGTTTCCTTTTCCCAGGGACGGCGTTCCCGGTGTCAGCCTCAGTCGCGACGAAATTTATTGGGACGGAGTAGACGTCAGCCGGTTACAAACGGCATACGTCAGAGCCTTCAGCTATAACAATCCTGTTATTCCCCCGCCCATGGAAGACACGGACTGGTCTGTGTGGCAGTTTGAATACATCTGTGAACAGCAAAAGAGCAGTTTTCTGTACAGCGCTTTATCCGAAATGAACCGCCGCGGCGTCCGCATGAGTAATATGCCCGGGGTTTATCTGGACGTCTCCATGAAAACGGATCTTTTGGAACGCATCCGTAGCGCAGATATACAGGTTGCGAAGCTCATTTGCACCAATTTGCGTGAGGAAGCCGACAGGTTCGCCGAAGAAAACGAGCATGTGCTATGGCGGCCTGTTACCGGCAGGGCAGCCTGGCAACTCTGCATGCCGAGGCAGATGGATGCGTTGATTGACACCGATAAGACGCCCGTATTGCTGGCCGCAATAGAACCAGGCATGCTGCTACGTTGCTATATATGCAATGGAGAACCGGTTTTATGCCTGAAATACGGTATCCCCGAGCAAACGCCATTGGAGCGGCTGGAAGTTTTCCAGGCGGTTGAGGATAGTGCTTTTTATCCCCGGCTGAGGGCCGTAGCTGCTGTTCCGGAGATGCTCTGGGGTGCCATCCATTGTGTTGTTGAAGACGATGAAATAACAGTTTACGATATTGACGCAGATCCGGTTTTATCGGCCATGCCGCCTGAGGTGGAAGATTATCTTTGTCTCTGCCTCGCGCATGGTTTGCTGGGAAATAGTGCCCCCGCTGCCGATGCGATCATGGACACGGCTTTGGTCAGATCTTTACCTTTTCTACGCCGTATGCTCACGGTTTTATTCGATATAGAGCGATCCAAATACGCGACGGAAAGCGAAGAGGATTCTTACTCGTAACTGCGAATGTCGTCTATGACCTTGCCGTCGTTGGGCAGGCTGCCGGGTTGTTGCAATTGCGCTTCACCCCTGAGTTTCATGACTTCGCGAATGCTGTTTTCTATAGCCGCTGACAAGGATTCGGAGACCTCTGAAACTTCGCATTTCAACACTAAACGGTCTTTGCTTTCCGGGTTACTGACTTCCAGCCTGGCTTTAATGATTTCAGCATGACGTTTTACAAGTTTGTCCACCTGCTGAGGGTGTACGAACATGCCTTTGATTTTTGTCGTCTGATCAGCCCGCCCCATCCAGCCTTTAATTCTGGAATTGGTTCTGCCGCAAGGACTCTCGCCCGGCATGACCGCCGACAGATCTCCTGTCGCAAACCTCAGCAAGGGGTAGTGCTGATTGAATGTAGTGACGACGACTTCCCCGACCTCGCCTTCCGGAACCGGATCGCCGGTTCCGGGCCGCACTAATTCTACAATGATCTCTTCGTCCAGAATCATGCCTTCCATTGCCTCGGATTCGTAGGCAATCAGACCCAAATCGGCGGTTGCATAGGCTTGCAAAACAAAGATGCCTGCCTCATTGAGAAACTTCCTCAAACCGGGAGGCAAGGCTTCGCCGGAAACCAGCGCCTTGTTCAGACTGCCAAGCGGTATCTGCAATTGCTCGGCTTTTTCCACGATGATCCGCAAAAAAGAGGGTGTACCGGCATAAGCATTGGCTCTTGTATCGGCAATGGCATTAACCTGCATTTCGGTTTGCCCGGTTCCCGCCGGAAATACGGTAGCACCCAGTCTGGCGGCACCTGATTCCATCATGGATCCGGCGGGTGTGAAGTGATAGGAGTAGGCATTGTGAACCACATCGCCCCGCCTGAATCCGGCGGCGTACATGGCCCGCGCGATCCGCCAGTAATCCTCAGTGTCGCCCTCGGGTTCGTAAATAGGCCCGGGGGAGGAAAAGATTTTCTGAATCCGGCCGGTTGCGGTGCTGGCATAGCCGCCAAAGGGTTTATTGGCCTCCTGGGCCTGAATCAGTTCCGATTTGAGGGTCAGGGGTAAAGCGGCCAGAGCGTCCAGCGAGTTAATGTCAGCCGGATCTATATCCTTAAGGAGTTCGGCGTAAGCGCTGGAATTCTCTTTGGCAAACTGAACCTGCCTGGGCAGTCGCGCCATCAGTTGTGCATGTCTTTCGTCCGCGGATCGCGTCTCTAAAGCGTCAAGATACTTTTCTTCGGCAGCCATGGCTTAAATCCTTACTCTGCTCACTTTTTCGTATGGTCGAATAGGGCCTCTGGCGACAGATAGTGTCAGGCCAGCCAGCGTTTGCGGCGACGATAGTGTTTAACGTCCCTGAAACTCTTACGGCCCGCGTCGCTCATGCCCAGATAAAATTCCCGTACGTCTGAATTTTCACGTAAACTCACCGCCTCGCCATCCATCACAACGCGGCCGTTTTCCAGTATATATCCGTATTTCGCATATTTTAATGCAACATTGGTATTCTGTTCGGCGAGCAGAAAACTCACACCCTCATCCTCGTTGAGGCGTTTGACGATTTCGAATATTTCTTCCACAAGTTGAGGTGCGAGTCCCATGGAAGGCTCATCAAGTAAAATCATGGTTGGGCGGGCCATCAGCGCCCGGCCCATGGCGACCATTTGCTGTTCGCCACCGGATGTATAACCGGCCTGGCTTTTGCGGCGTTCGCGCAATCGCGGAAAATAGCTGTACACGAGATCGAGATCTTTGTTGATTTCTGCCCGGCTGGCCTTGCGGGTATAGGCCCCGGTCAGCAGATTTTCTTCCACTGTCAGGTGTTCAAAACAGTGGCGGCCTTCCATTACCTGTACAACCCCCCGTTTCACCAGTTCGGCCGGGGACATGCGATCGATACGCTGCCCCTTGTATTGTATCGAACCCTTGGTCACGTCTCCTCTTTCGGCGCGCAGCAGGTTGGAGACCGCTTTCAGCGTAGTGGTTTTTCCCGCACCATTGGCGCCGAGCAGTGCGGTTATCCCGCCTTCGGGTACCTGCAGGGATACGCCCTTTAAAACCAGAATAACGTGGTTATAGATAACTTCGATATTCTCGACGTCTAGAAGTTGCTGAGTTGAATCTGTCATTGTGCTGAGCGACTCTGGTGCAGGGGCCGCGAAGACGGCCCCTGAGGGTCATGCCGGTTAACTGCAGGCTCTGGGCGTAATGTTTTTCTCCGCTGCATATTTCGCCGCGGATTCTTCATACATCTTACGCAGCATCTCTTCGTTCGGCGTCATCCAGTCAGAGATAACCGTCCAGGCACTTCCATCCCACTGCGTGACTTGGGCGCGGCCTGTACCCTGGTGATCCGAACATGTCAATTTGATAGGTTCGAACAGGCCTTCGGCACCGATTTCCTTGATGCGGTCTGCGTTTAAATCAAAGTTGTCCATGGCTTCGGCAACTTGCTCGCCGGTAACGGGTTTGTCGCCGTGTGTATTCATGGCGGACCGTATCGCCTCGGTCAGGATGATGGCGCTTTGCATGCCGCGGTTGTAAGCGACTTCGCCCACATTCGCTTTGTCTTTGGCACTGCCCAGATTTTTATCATAAAGATGGGAAATAATATCCTTGTGTACCGGAAAGTCGGATCCCACGCTGTTAAATTGCAGTGATTTATATCCTTTAGCCGCGTCGCCCGCCGGAACAACATCGGGCTCGTTGCCGGACCACCAGATTCCGATAAATTTTTCCCGCGGGAAATTAACCGCTGCAGCTTCTTTGATGGCAGTGGCATTCATAACGCCCCAGCCCCACATCAGCACATAGTCAGGACGTAGCTGACGGCCGATTTTCAACCAGGTCGACTTTTGTTCCAGGCCCGGATGCGGAACGGGGAACAGGCTGAGTTTGTAGCCGTGTTGTTCGGCAAGAGCCTCAAGTGTCGTAATCGGTTCTTTACCGTAGGCTGAATCGTGATAGACGAGAGCGATCTTCTTGTCCTTCAGGTTTTCCGCTCCTCCCTCTTCGGCAGCAATATACTGGATGGCAACATCAGCGCCTCCCCAATAGGTGGCGGGAGGATTGAAAACATAGGGGAAAACCGTCCCGTCAGCGGCATCTGCACGCCCGTAGCCGGATGTGATCAAGGGAATTTTATCCGCAACTACCCGGTCGAGCAGGGCGTAGGTGAGTCCGGTCGATAGCGGCATCACCGCCGGCATGCCGGTCGGGCCGTTGTTCTTCATCCGCTCGTAGCATTCAACACCTTTATCGGTATTGTAAGCGGTGTCGCATTCTTCGAGTTCCAGCGCGACACCGTTAATTCCGCCGTCTCTTGCGTTTAACAGGTTGACATAGTCGGCAAATCCATCCGCCCATGGAATACCGCCCGGAGCGTAAGGGCCGGTCCGGTATACGGTTGCACCGATAAACTGACCGTCTCCGGCAGCATTGACTGTTGCAGTTCCGGCAATCATCGATGCTGCGATCAAGCCGAGTGCAAACTTGTTGAGTTTCATTGTTGTTTCCTCTCCTCTTTTCATTAGCGAACTCTATAAAAAATTAAGAGTCTGGTTATAACTGACCCGCTCATGCTGTTTGCACCAGCGGACAGAATTTAATGCGGAAACGGCCAAAGCCGGAGCTTTTCCTTCAAAATTTGCCATAAACGGGCAAGTCCATGCGGTTCCACGATTAAAAAGAATATGATTAACACGCCGAATGTGATGGCCTCAAGATGGCTGAGCATGTCAACCGACATGTCGATGCCGATCAAATGCGGCGCATTGGTCAGGAAAATGGGTAGTAATACAATAAATGCAGCTCCCAGGAACGAGCCCAGTATACTGCCCAGTCCTCCGATGATGATCATAAACAGCACCTGGAATGAGCGATTGACGTCGAAAGCCAGCGGTTCGACCGAACCGGTATAAAGAAATGCCCACATGGCGCCCGCAATTCCGCAGTAAAATGAGCTGACAGCAAAGGCGATGAGTTTGGTTTTCAACATGGGTATACCGATAATTTCGGCGGCTATATCCATATCGCGAATGGCCATCCATTCACGGCCGATATTACTGCGCGTCAGGTTTTTAGCCGCCAGTGCCAGTATCACCACGATAGACAGGCAAAACAGGTATTTTGCCACCGGGGTCGCCGAAGGGCCGGTGATGTAAACATCGCCAAATACGGTTCGCGGCGGAGCGCTGATAACGCCGGACGAGCTGTAGTTGGTAAACCAACCGAATTTATTGAACATCCAGATCAGAAAAAACTGCGACGCCAGGGTTGCAACAGCCAGATAAAAACCCTTTATTCTCAGCGAGGGGATGCCGAATAATATGCCAACCGCGGCGGTAATCGCGCCTGAAAGAATAAACACGACGATCAAATGCATTCCGGGAAACGCGGTCGATAATTTATAGGCGGCGAAAGCCCCCGTGGCCATAAATCCGCCGGTTCCCAGGCTGAGCTGGCCGGCATATCCGGTCAGAATATTCAGTCCGATGGCGGCAATGCTCAGTACGAGAAAGGGTTGTAATATAGTGGTAAGAAAATATTCGCTGGAAAACGAAGGTATGGCTATAAAGGCGACCGCCAGCAGCCCGACATAAAAATAAAGGTCCTGCCGGATGGAGAAGATCGCCTGATCCCCCTGGTAGCTCGTTTTAAACTGTCCGGCTTCACGATAAAACATAAACTTACACTCTCTCTATGATTTTTTCGCCGAACAAACCCTGCGGCCGGAATACCAGAAACACCAGTGCAAGCATATAGGCAAACCAGTCCTCGATCCCGCCGCCGATCAAGGGTCCAAGGAATACCTCGGAAATTTTTTCTCCGGCACCGACGATCAGCCCCCCGATAATGGCGCCTGGAATGGAGGTAAAACCTCCCAGGATAAGTACCGGCAGGGCTTTGAGTGCAATGAGGGCCAGTGAGAATTGCACGCCGAGTTTGCTGCCCCACATAATGCCAGCCACCAGTGCAACCAGGCCTGCAACTGTCCATACTACAACCCAGATATGTTGTAGGGGAATTCCTACACTCATCGCTGCCTGGTGATCGTCGGCAACGGCGCGCAAAGCCCGTCCGATGCGGGTATATTGGAAAAAGATCACCAGTGCGGCTACCAGCGCACCCGCGATCAGGGCGGCGAACATATCGAACTGATTGATGAGAATTTTTCCGTCAAAGAAAAAGCTGGGATCCGATGGAAGCCCGATATTGAGTGAACGAACCTCGGCGCCCCACAGTATCTGGCCGAATCCGTCGAGCACATAGGAAATTCCGATCGTCACCATAAACAGGATAATGGCTTCCTGGTTGACCAATGGCCTCAGTACAATCCGTTCAACAAGAACGGCAACAAGAGTCATGATCGCTGCGGTAATAATCAGGCATAACCATAAAGGCACGCCCAAATCCAAAAGTCCCACGAACGACAGGGCTGCAAAAAGCACCATCGCACCCTGGGCAAAATTAAATACCCCTGAGGCTTTGAAGATCAAAACGAATCCCAGGGCAACCAGGGAATACATGACCCCGGAGAGTAAGCCGCCTATGGCAACCTCGAAAAAAAACGGCCATTCAAAGAATATATCTTCCGACAGCTGACCGGCCAGCCAGGGGAAGAATGTCAGAATCGCCGCCATCGCGGCTATAGTGGTGTATACGCTTCTTTCGACGTGCATTCGTTTACTCCGTAACCCCCAGATAGGCATCGATTACCGCCTGATCGGCCCGAACAATGTCCGGTGTGCCGTCGGCCAGTTGCCTGCCGTAGTCCAGGACGACGACCCTGTCCGACAAATCCATAACCACACCCATATCGTGTTCGATCAGGGCGATGGTAGTGCCGAGGTGATCATTGGTTTCGATAATGAAGCGGCTCATGTCTTCCTTTTCTTCGACATTCATACCCGCCATGGGCTCATCCAGGAGCAACAATTCGGGCTCCGCCGCCAGTGCCCGGCCCAGTTCCACACGTTTTTGCAATCCGTAAGGCAATCGACCCACAGGCGTTTTACGAATCGATTGAATTTCCAGAAAGTCAATAATCTCCTCAACTTTGCGCCGATGCAGGATTTCTTCTTTTTGATACTTGCCCCAGTAGAACACCTGCGAGAGCAGACCGCTCTTCATTTTTAAAAGCCGCCCGGTCATGATGTTGTCCAGTGTGCTCATTCCTTTAAACAGGGCGATATTCTGAAACGTTCTGGCTATGCCCTGGACTGCCGCCTGGTGTGGTTTCATCTGACTGCGGGCTATACCCTTGTAGGTGATAGTGCCCTCTTGCGGATGGTAAAAGCCGTTAATGACATTCAACATCGAACTTTTACCGGCACCGTTAGGGCCGATAATCGCTCTTATCTCGCCCTTTAAGATATCAAAGTTAACGTTGGAAAGGGCTTTGACGCCGCCGAATGAAAGGTGGACATTCTCCACTTTCAGCAGGACTTCATCGAAGTTTCTTGTGTTGTTCATGAAACCCACTACCCCTGCGCAGCCGAATAAGTGTTGAGATCACTGATGCGCAAATCGGCTGAAATCTTACCGGTGCGGCCATCCTCGAAGCTGACCTCGGTTTCCACAAAACACGATTCTTGATTGCTGTACAAAGCATCGATCAATACGCCGTAGCGGTCGGCGATAAAAGGCCTTCGGACTTTGCGGGTGCGAGTCAGTTCGCCGTCGTCGGCATCCAGCTCCTTGTGCAGTATCAGAAAGCGGGTGATCTGCGAATGCGACAGCATCGGGTCCCCGATCAGATCCTGGTTGACCTGTTCTATGCTTTCCTGTACCAATTTGTAAACCTGCTCTTTAGCAGCCAGTTCCTGATAACTGGCGTAAGGAATATTCTGTTTTTCCGCCCAAACGCCGACAGCCTCCATATCGATATTGACAAATGCGGTACAGGTATCGCGATCGTTTCCGAAACAGACGGCCTCCTTAATATGCGGGAAGAATTTGAGTTTATTTTCGATGTATTTGGGGGCGAATAACTTACCGTTTTTGAACTTGCCGACATCTTTGGCACGGTCGATGATGCGCAGATGACCGTCATCGGTGAAAAAGCCGGCATCTCCGGTATAAACCCAGCCTTCCTCGTTCTTCGTTTTCAGGGTGGCTTCTTCATTCTTGTAGTAAGTTTTAAAAACACCCGGGCTGCGGTATAAGACTTCACCACTATCATCGATTTCTATTTCCACATCCGGTGCGGCGATGCCGACGGTATCCGAACGTACCTGATCATCCGGTTGTACGGTCACGAAAATACTGGCTTCGGTTTGCCCGTAAATCTGTTTGATATTGATGCCCAGCGATCGGTAAAAATCGAATATCTCCGGCCCGATCGCTTCGCCGGCGGTATAGGCTATGCGGATACGGCTCATGCCCAGGGTATTTTTCAAGGGGCCGTATACAAGTATGTTACCGACGGCATACAGCAGTCTTTCGGACACGGAGATCGGCTTGCCTTCGAGTTTACGGATCCCGATTCTTCGCGCGACATCCATAAAATAGTGAAATACTTTCTGCTTGATCGGAGCAGCGTCCTGCATCCGGATAGTGACCGAAGTCAATAGATTTTCAAATATGCTTGGCGGTGCGAAATAATAGGTCGGGCCGATTTCCCTTAAATCATGGGGTACGGTTGCCGGGCTTTCCGGGCAACTGACGCAAAAACCGGCCACATAAGATTGCGCATAGGAAAACAGGTGGTCGCCAACCCAGGCCATTGGAAGATAAGCGAGCGTTTCTTCATCCTGGGTGAGTTTTTCCAGCTCAACGCCGTTACGTGCTGAAATCACGATATTATCGTAAGTCAGTACCACGCCTTTCGGTTTTCCGGTGGTGCCGGACGTATAGAGGATGATGGCGTCGTCCGCACCCTTGCCCCGGTTCACGGTTTCGGTGAAAAAATCCGGCTGCTGTTGCTGCAGTTCCCGGCCTTTTTCCTGCACGGATTCGAAGCTGAACAGGTCGGGCAGATCGTAATCCTCCAAACCCCGGGGGTCATCGTAAATAATGAACTTCAGATGCGGGCAAAGCTCTTTTATCTCCAGCAGCTTGTCCACCTGCTCCTGATCTTCGACCACGGCAATTACAGCGTCGGAGTGATCAACCACGTAAGCCATTTCATCGGCAACAGCATCCTGGTAAGTCGGAACGGGAACCGCGCCCAGACATTGTGTGGCAGCCATTGACCAGTAAAGCCGGGGCCGATTGTCGCCCACGATAATCAGTTTTTCGCCTTTACTCAGACCCATCGCCGATAAGCCGCAGGTGAGGTCTTTAACTTCTTTGCAAACATCCTCCCACGTCCAGCTTTGCCATATCCCGAGATCTTTTTCTCGGATTGCCGGTCTTTTCGCCGAGCTCTTTGCGCGTTCCAAAAGTATTTTTGGAAAGGTGTCTAACATATTGATAATGGCCACCCTTGTGATACAGAAATACCGGATCCGCTGAGGATATCAGTATCTATTTACTGCGTCTACTAGACTATAGTAGCCTATTGAAAGCAACGGCCTGGAGAGATCAGAATGACAGTTTACGCAGCCCCCATCAAGGACATGCAATTTATTTTGAACGAGATCGCGGCAATGGAAAAGGTCCGGGAGATACCGCTTTACCGGGAGACCGATGCGGATCTGGTCGATGCCGTTCTGGAGGAGGCGTCGCGTTTTGCGGAACAACAGATTGCTCCTTTGAACAGCGGTGCCGATCAACAGGGGGCCGTTTTGCTTGACGGAGCCGTCAAGCCCTCGCCCGGCTTTACCGAGGCATATCGGAATTTTGTGGAAAGCGGATGGGGAAGTCTCAGTTATGACGTCGAATATGGAGGGCAGGGCCAGCCTCACCTGCTCGGCGCACCGGTCGGTGAGATGTGGCAATCTGCAAGCCTGGCATTTTCTCTGTGCCCCATGCTGACGGCCAGTGCCGTTTTGGCCTTGTCCAGACACGGTAGTGAAGCGCTGAAGTCGCTCTATTTGGAAAAACTGATCAGTGGCGAATGGACCGGAACCATGCATTTGACGGAACCGCAAGCCGGTACCGATCTCGCTTCAATAAAGACCCGCGTAGCTAAAGGGATTATTGAATCCGGGGAAACGGAGTATCGCATGTACGGACAAAAGATTTTCATCACCTGGGGCGATCACGATATGACGGACAATATACTGCATTTCGTGCTTGCACGACTTGACGGAGCACCCGAAGGCATTCACGGCTTGTCTTTATTCCTGGTGCCGAAATTTTGTCTTGACGAAAAAGGCCTGCCGGGTGAGCGTAATGATGTTTACCCGCTTTCGCTTGAACACAAACTGGGTATTCACGGCAGCCCGACTTGCGTGATGAGTTTCGGCGACGATCAAGGTGCGGTTGCTTATCTTGTGGGAGATGAAAACAAGGGAATCAACTGCATGTTTACCATGATGAACAATGCACGCCTGGAGGTGGGTGTGCAGGGTTTGTCGATTTCCGAACGTGCCTATCAACAGGCAAAAGCCTATGCGGTCGAGCGGGTGCAGGGCAGTTCGCCGGAGGCAGGGAAAATCAGAATTATCGAGTATCCGGATGTGCGCCGGATGTTGATGCTGATGAAATCCCAGATCGAAGCCATGCGGGCTGCAGTTTACGTAACTGCCGGGCAGATTGATCTGGCGGAAAAGTCGGACGATCCCGAGCTTGGAAAAATCGCTCAGGCCAGGGTTGACCTGTTGATACCGGTTGTCAAAGGCTGGTGTACCGAAACCAGCCAGGAAATTGCGTCTTTGAATATCCAAGTGCACGGCGGTATGGGTTTTATTGAGGAAACCGGAGCAGCGCAACATTTCCGTGATGCGCGGATTCTGACGATCTATGAAGGAACGACGGGAATTCAGGCCGGCGACTTGGTCAAGAGAAAGTTAATTCGCGATCACGGAACCGCCATGTCACACCTGATCGAGGGCATTCGGGCAACTGAATCCGAACTCGCCGATGCAGGCGGGCGGCTTCAGTTTCTCTCCGAGAAATTATCCGCGGCAAGGTCCGCCTTGCAGGATTCGTTAAACCATTTGATCAGCCAGGCGTCTGAAGACACCCATCATGCCGGCGCGGCTTCGGTGAATATGCTTATGCAGAGTGGTGTCACCATCGGCGGCTGGCTGATGGCGCAAGCCGCTTTGCGGGCGAAAGACCGACTAGCCGAGGCGGACAGCGATCAGGAGTTTCTGGAAGCTAAAATCGACACAGCCCGGTTCTACGCGGCACATGTGTTGCCACGGGCTTTGTCTTACCGCGATATCGTATTGGCCGGAAGCGAATGCGTAATGGCTTTGGGCGAGAATCAACTCTAATCAGAATCTCTCAGTTTGGCTACCCGGGTCGTCCGTCGACCCGGGCTTTAATCAGCATCGGCAGATAAATAGCCAAGGTTGCGGCAAACGCAATCATCCACAGAATCTGGGCCAGAACGATCCACCACTGGTAGTGGGAGGAGTCAATAAGCGGAAAGACTATCCTGAAAACGGCTCCGGTCGTCAAAATAATGAAAATACCTTTGAGCGATTTCGGCGGATCAAATACGTTTCTGCCGGTATGACCGAGGGATACCCGGGCAATCATGCCCAGACTGATCAGACCCACTCCCCCGTAGGCCAGGCTGTGTACAGCGATAAACGGCGATATTCCCGCCCATACCGATACGGCCTTCAATAAAAAGCCAAGTGCGATCCATACGTAGGCCAGATAGAGAATCCAAAGCAGGGGCTTCTTCCAGATTTCCACATGGTGCCAGTGATATAAACGAAAACCGTGTAATATAAACTGTGCCAAAGCGAGTAGGGCGGTCAGCTGGCTGTTCCGATCGACAATGTCGGATACGGCAAACATCAAGAACAGCACAAGACTGCCTATATCGGCCAATTTGAAATTTTTCGCCTGAAACGGTTGTTCTATACCTTTTTCGATAAAGAAAGGTATTAAACGCCTTATCATGGTTAGAACCAGTGCCAGGAGCAGATAAAATCCGGCATAGAGCCCGATTCTGTCGCCGTCCGGTATGATGCCGAACAATCCCAGGTAAAATACAAGGTTGGCGGCTGTGATCAGCAACAGCTTGCTGATGATTCCGGCCTGCATCCATTGCCTCTTTTTCGCGATCGGATGTATGGCCGCAACGAACAAACCTATGCCGAAAGCGGTATCCAGAAACGCTGTCAGCGGTAGCAGGGAATCGTCGCTGACCAGCGGAAGTATCCTCGGAAGTAACCAAAGCAACAACAGCCCCAGCAGCGGTTTGTTATTCAGGGTGGGAACACCTGTCCAGTTGCGGATCGCGGTCAACAGAAATCCGGCGACCACTGCTATGCTGTAGCCGAATACCATCTCATGTGCATGCCAAAGCATGGTTGGATACTTTGTTGCGGGTAAGGACCAGCCGTTGATGTAAATCAGCATCCAGGCTAATACAGAAATTACCGCAAAACACAGGGATGCGGTAAAAAACGGTCTAAAGCCTAATTGTAAAAATGCGGTCTTGTGCGGGTAAGGTTCTTCAATTGTCAACATCGCAGAAAATCTTGATTTGTCCGGCAAGGTGGCATGGGTGTTCGGAGCCATTGATGACATATCCCGTGTCGGGCAATGGTGTCCAGTGATTTAAAGGTGTATACTATTTGCATCTTTTAATCCTGTCAACCGGCAAGATCGGCAAAGATTCGCTTATGCAAATTACTCGATACACGGATTATTCGCTACGGGTTCTGCTCTATCTGAGCGGATTGAAAAAAGGCGAACTCGCAACTATCACCCACATCGCAAGCGCCTACGGTATATCACGTAATCATGTGGTTAAGGTGGTGCACAATCTGGGTTTGCTCGGTTATGTATTCACGCAGCGCGGAAGAGCAGGGGGAATCCGGTTACGGCTTCGGCCCGAAGAGATCGGAATCGGTCAGGTTGTGCGACAGGTTGAAGCAACGCTGACGCCGGTCAACTGTGAATCTCTGGACTGCCCCCTGGTTGGGACTTGCTCACTCTTTTCGATGCTGGAAGAAGCGGTCCGGGCCTACCTGGATGTATTGGATCAGCACACCCTTGCGGATGTGATGTCGGATAGGGATACCTACCGGCAGGTGCGGTATTTGGTCATGTCCGACGCATAATTTCCAAAACCCGACCCACCCCTCATCCGTAGAAGCTTGCCCTGCAAGCGAAAATCCCCTGAGCAGGACCCATCGCGAGGGAGCCTCGCTCCTACGGTGGGTATCGGGGGCGGATATTTTCTTTTGCAACGCAGCGGAAATCAGTTAATCTAACGGTACTCTGCGGAGTTGCCCGACAATTCGTACCCGGCCTATCAACCGTCAGATCAATACTCAGTGAGACAGATCATGGAAAACAAAGACCCCATTGTGATCGTCAGCGCCGCTCGCACTCCGATGGGCGGATTCCAGGGATGTATGAGCGCGGCAAGCGCGCCGCAACTGGGCGCCAACGTCATCAAAGCCGTGACAGACCGGGCCGGGATGCCCGCCGATGCGGTGCAAGAGGTCTATATGGGCAATGTATTGCCTGCGGGTCTGGGACAGGCACCGACCAGACAGGCGAGCCTGGCGGCCGGATTACCTCAGAGCGTCCAATGTACAGGAGTCAGCAAGGTATGCGGTTCCGGAATGAAAGCGGTTATTCTGGCCCATGATATTTTGATGGCCGGCAGTAGCGACGTCATTGTCGCGGGCGGTATGGAATCGATGAGTAATGCCCCTTATCTGCTGGACAAGGCGCGCAGCGGCTATCGCCTGGGTCATGGACGCACGACGGACCATATGTTTCTCGACGGACTGGAAGATGCCTATTTTGATAAGGGAAAGCTGATGGGCACTTTTGCCGAACAGTGTGCAAACCATTATCAGTTCTCCCGGGAGGAACAGGATGCTTACGCGATAAACTCGCTTCAACGTTCGAAAGCCGCCATAGAAGACGGAACCTTCGGTGAAGAAGTTTCGGTGTTGACGATCAGCGGGCGAAAGGGGGATACACTGATCGAGCACGATGAACAGCCGCTGACCGCCAGGCCGGATAAAATTTCGTCTCTGCGGCCTGCGTTTGATAAAAACGGCACGGTAACCGCGGCCAACTCCAGTTCCATTTCCGATGGCGCGGCTGCATTGTTGTTGATGCGCCTGTCGCAGGCTGAACAGCAAGGTTTGGCGCCCATGGCGAAAATTGCCGGACATGCGGGCTTTGCCGGCGAACCTTGCTGGTTTACTACAGCTCCGGTATATGCGATGCGCGCTTTGGCCGACAAACTCGATTGCAAAGTGACCGATTTCGATCTCTATGAAATCAACGAGGCTTTTGCGGTAGTCACCATGGCGGCGATGCGGGAACTGGATCTCGATCACCAAAAGGTTAACATCCATGGTGGCGCCTGCGCGCTGGGGCATCCGATCGGCGCATCCGGTGCAAGGATTTTAGTGACCTTGCTACATGCGCTAAAGCACCGGGGATTGAAGAGCGGCATGGCCTCGCTTTGTATCGGCGGAGGGGAGGCCACGGCGATTGCGGTTGAAATGCTATAGGAGCCTGAAAAAGGAACTGACAAGGTGAAAACAGTTGATTGGTATTTTGACTTCATCTCACCCTATGCCTATCTGGCCAGTCAAAGCCTGCATCTGCTGCCGGATGATATACGGATAAGGCCACAGCCTGTATTATTTGCCGGTTTGCTGAATCATTGGGATACCAAAGGCCCGGCGGAGATTCAGCCCATGCGGCAATATCTGTTCAGGCATATCGCCTGGGTAGCGCAACAGCATCGCATTCCGTTGAATTACCCGCCCCGCCATCCGTTCAACCCTTTAAAGCTTCTGCGATTGTGTCTGTATAAAAACGCCGAGCTGGGTTGTGTTTTGAACCTTTTCAGCTTTGTCTGGGAGCGTGGAAAGTCAAGTGATAATCCGGCGGACTGGGAGCAATTGTGCGCCGAACTGGATATTGCCGGGGCCGATGAGAAAATTGCCGATCCGGCTATAAAAGAAAAACTGCGTAGCAATACCGAGCTTGCGGTGGAAAGAGGCGTCTTCGGGGTGCCGACGTTTATCGTCGATAAAGAGCTGTTTTTCGGTCATGATTCCATGCCGTTTCTCTCCGCTTATCTGGAAAATCCGTCACTGTTGCGGCAGGCTGACTTTCGCCGCGCCGACAATCTGCCGGACGGGATCCACAGAAAGTAAGTGTTTAGAACCTGTTCAAGATCCCCGTGCCGTCGCGAGAATTTGCTGTTTTGAGGCGCATAGTGACTCTACGCTATGACTAAAACGCCAAGCAGGAGCTTGCCTGGCAAGCGAAAACCGAATGGCCAAACCCCTTTCGCGAGGTTGCCTCGCTCCTACGGTGTAGAAAAAGCTGTTGTCATCACTGCCGCGTAGGGGTATGTGCTGCATACAATCAGGAGGAAATCCGGCCAAATTCGGCGGATTCGCAGCAGGCTGAGAGATCTTAAACAGGCCCTTAAAGTTTCTTTAGTTCTTCTAGCAAGCGTGCTCTTTCGATATTGCGCGATTCCGCGTCGGTTCTACCCTTGTATTCCACTGTGCCGTTTTCCAGGCCACGATCGCTGAGAACGATTCTATGCGGGATTCCGATCAGCTCCATGTCCGCGAACATGATCCCCGGTCTTGTGTTTCTGTCGTCTAAAAGCACATCGAATCCGGCGGCGAGAAGTTCCTGATAAATCGACTCAACCGCCGAGGCCAGCTTTTCCGATTTATGCATATTGATCGGAGTTATGGCTATCTCGAACGGTGCCATGCTGCTCGGCCAGATTATCCCGCGCTCATCGTGATTCTGCTCGATGGCGGCTGCCACAATCCGTGAAACACCAATGCCATAGCAACCCATTTGCATGTTGGTCTTCTTACCCTGTTCATCGAGTATGGTGGCGTCCATCGCTTTGCTGTATTTATTCCCGAGTTGAAATATATGCCCGACTTCAATGCCCCGAACAATTTTCAGAGTACCTTTGCCGCCGGGAGAGGGGTCTCCCTCCACCACATTGCGGATATCCGCGGGAAAGGCGTCGGGCAGGTCGCGTCCCCAGTTAACGTTCATTAAATGTTTGCCGTCCTCGTTGGCTCCGCAGACAAAATCACTGAGGGTGGTTGCTGAAATGTCGGCGATGATGGGAATATCCAGACCCACCGGACCGATCGATCCGGGTTCGCTGCCGGTCACATCCTTGACTTGCTGATCGCTGGCAAAGCTCAAGGGTTTTGCAATCGTCGGAAAGTTTTCCAGCTTGATTGCATTCAGCTCGTGGTCGCCGCGCAGGACTATGGCCACAATCGGGTCCTTTTCCCCTTTAACCAACAGTGTCTTAACGGTTTTGTGCGCAGGGATATTCAAGAACCGGCTGAGCTGTTCTATCGTATGGACTCCCGGTGTGTCCACGCTGCGCATTTCACCTTCCGGTGGACGGCGGGATCTTGAGCATATCGCAATGGCTTTTTCCACATTGGCTGCATAATCACCCTCCGTCGAATAGGCGATAGCATCTTCGCCACTGTCGGCAAGAACATGAAATTCCATTGATGTCGCACCACCGATACTGCCGCTATCGGCTTCCACGGCCCGGAATTGCAAGCCCACGCGTTCAAATACCCGGCTGTAAGTATCGTACATCACGTCAAATGTCTGTTGCAGAGATTCTTCCGTAGTGTGGAAAGAATAAGCATCCTTCATTAAAAACTCACGGCAACGCATAATGCCGAATCGAGGCCGGATTTCATCGCGAAATTTCATTTGGATTTGATAAAAATTCACCGGCAGCTGCCGGTAGCTTTTCAACTCTCTGCGCGCTATGTCGGTGATCACCTCCTCATGGGTCGGGCCCACGCAGAAACTGCGTTCATGCCGGTCTTTCAATCTCAACAATTCCGGGCCGTACTCTTCCCAGCGTCCTGATTCCTGCCAAAGCTCAGCCGGTTGGATGGATGGCATTTGCAGTTCAATTGCACCGGAACGGTCCATTTCCTCTCGCACGATCATCTCGACCTTGCGCAGTACTTTTAAGCCCAACGGCATCCACGAATAGAGTCCCGCAGCCAGTTGTTTTACCAAGCCTGCCCGCAACATCAACTGATGGCTGATCACTTCGGCATCGTTGGGTGTCTCTTTTAACGTGGCGAGGTGGTATTGAGAAACACGCATGACTTTTCCCTGCAATTAAAAAAGCTGAATTGTATGCTTTATTGCCCCGTTAGGAAAACCTGTGTTTGGCCAGCGTGTCCGACACAGGCGTGCAAAGCCGCGTTAAAGAACGAGAAAATCCCCTTTACGGTATTCACCAGGATTAAGGGCTTGAAATTTTGCAATATATAGCAATATTAGTATTTTCTAATATAATGTTATTTGCTATGCTTGATTAAAACAGTCTGGCGGGAACCTGACTTACTCATTATCGGAGCTTTACTATGCGCACGCTGACCGGGAAAGGGGCCATACTGCTGGGCTTGCTTTTCTCACTATTCGCTCATGCAGATTCGGAATACCCATTTGAGCTATTTACTCTTAAGCCGGTGAAAGTGCCGTTGCAGCATGTGCTCGATGGTACCGTGGAGGCGGTTAATCGAAGCACCGTATCGGCTCAGACCAGTGGCCGGGTGATGGAAATTCTCTACGATATCGATGACACCGTGGAGAAAGGAGCGGTCATAGTTCGTCTCAGGGACACCACTCAGCAGGCCAATCTCGATAAGGCAAAAGCAGGCTTGGAGGAGGCGCAGTCCCGATTTATCGAGGCCCGCGATGAACAGAAACGCGTGGCCGAACTGTACGACAAAAAACTGCTCGCCAAATCCAAACTCGATGCTGCAAACGCCGCAGTGAATGCTACCCAGGCAAAAGTGAAAGCGGCCGAAGCATTGCTCAGGCAGGCCAGGGAACAGCTGTCCAATACCAGAATCACAGCACCCTTCAGCGGAATAGTGACTGAAAGACTGATCGAACCGGGAGAGATCGCCAGTCCCGGGCAGCCACTCATGTCCGGAATTTCACTGGAGCAATTGCGGGTATCCGTCAATGTTCCTCAGCGGCTGATCGCCGCTGTCAGAGATTCCGGCAAGGCGCAGATTCTGTTCGACAACGGCGAATCCGTTGAATCGGAGGATCTTGTATTTTTTCCCTATGCCGATCCGCAGACCAACAGTTTCCGTGTCCGTGTGCGATTGAACGATGCGATGAAAGGTATTTTTCCGGGTATGTTCGTTAAAGTGGCTTTCACCGTGGATCAGAGTGAACGTCTGTTGGTACCCGAGTCAGCCATAGCCTATCGTTCCGAGTTGACGGGAATCTATGTAATCGGCGATCAGGGACATCTATCCTTGCGCCAGGTTCGCCTGGGTCGTCGCTCGGACGCGATGGTGGAGATTTTGGCCGGCGCCGAAGCCGGTCAGCGGGTTGCGCTTGATCCTGCCCAAGCCGGTATTTTTATCAAGCAGCAAGCCCGGTCGCAGTCGGCAGGTGGCTAGTCATGACGAATGTTGAACTGGGATTGTCCGGCCGGGTTGCCAAACAATTTTTAACCAGCCAGATTACACCCTTATTGGCTTTGGTCGGCTTTTTACTGGGCGTTTTTGCAGTCATGGTGACGCCGCGGGAGGAAGAGCCGCAAATCAACGTGACTTTTGCTAATATTTTAATTCCATTTCCCGGTGCGACCGCGGATGAGGTCGAAAAGCTGGTCAGTACGCCCGCCGAGCAGGTTTTATCCGAAATTGCCGGGCTTGAGCATGTGTACTCCGTCTCACGCCCGGGCATGTCCGTATTGACTGTCCAATATCTGGTCGATGAAGACCGAACCGATGCTCTGGTCCGCTTGTATAACAAAATCTATTCAAACCAGGATTGGTTAGCCCCGGGACTTGGTGTCATGCAACCGATAATTCGGCCCATGGGCATAGATGATGTGCCGATAGTCGGTCTGACCCTTTGGACAGACGATCAAAGCCGGGGCGGTTATGAGTTACTTAAGGTGGCTCATGCCATTGAAGTGGAATTGAAGCGGATTAAAGGTACCCGTGATGTCTATACCATAGGCGGGCCCGATACGGTCGTGCATGTATTGCTTGATCCGCAGCGCATGGCCGGTTACGGGATTGATCTGAACGATTTGAGTAACTCGCTCGCTACTGCTAATACAAGCCGTTCCGCCGGCTCTCTGGTTTCAGCTAACCGGGAGATTCAAGTTCAGGCGGGTGAATTCATGACCACACCGGATGAAATCAGTTCGCTGATTGTGGGTGTATTCAATGGCTCCGCCGTTTATTTATCGGATGTGGCGGATATAGAGTTGGGGCCTGATCATCCGGAGAAGTTCGTCTGGTATGGAATGGGGCAGCATAACAGGCAAAACTATCAACCCGGCAATCATCCGGCGGTGACTATTGCAGTGGCGAAAAAGCCGGGTACCAACGCGGTTGAGATAGCCGATCAATTGGTCAGGCATCTCGATGATTTGAAAGGCACATTGATCCCCGATGGGGTTTATATCGCGGTAACGCGAAACTACGGAGAAACAGCCGATGCCAAGGCGAAAAAGCTGATCGGGAAACTGGCTTTTGCAACCGGAGTTGTAGTTTTGCTGGTTGTATTCGCACTGGGCCTTAAAGAGGCGTTTATCGTCGGCACGGCCGTTATCATTACCCTGGCGATGACGCTGTTTGCCTCATGGGCCTGGGGATTCACGTTAAACAGGGTTTCATTGTTCGCGTTGATATTTTCTATCGGCATTCTGGTCGATGACGCTATTGTGGTGGTTGAGAATATTCACCGCCACATTCAGCTGGGCGCGAAAAATCTGGTGGAAGCGATTCCAAAAGCCGTGGACGAGGTCGGGGGGCCGACCATTCTAGCAACCTTCACCGTCATAGCCGCGCTCTTGCCAATGGCTTTTGTGACCGGCTTGATGGGGCCGTACATGAGTCCGATTCCGATTAACGCCAGCATGGGCATGCTGATATCGCTGATCGTTGCATTTGTCGTGACTCCCTGGATGACCAATGCTGTACTTGGCAAGCGGATGCATGGCCATGGCGGTCATTCGGAATTGCACGAATCGGCCAGAGGAGGTTTGTACGGATTTTTCAGCCGCATCATGTTGCCCTTTCTCAGAAGTAAAAAAGGCCGGTTGCCGCGTGCTGCCCTGTACAGCGGTTTATTGATTTTGATCGCCGCTTCCATCTCCCTGGCGGCGGTGCAACTGGTGGTTTTGAAGATGCTGCCATTTGATAACAAATCGGAATTTCAGGTCATATTGGATATGCCCGAAGGCACGTCACTTGAACAAACCGGTGTAGTTTTAGGGGAACTGGCAGACTATATTGCAACCGTTCCTGAGGTCAGGGATTATCAGATTTACACCGGCACCGCCGCGCCTATTAACTTCAATGGTTTGGTTCGTCAATATTATTTACGCGAGGGGCCAAATCTGGGTGATATTCAGGTCAATCTGATCGATAAACATGAGCGTGAAAGGCAAAGCCACGAGATTGCCCTGGCCATGAGGGGGCCGCTCCAACAGATCGGAAAGCGATTTGATGCGAATGTGAAAATCGTTGAAGTCCCTCCGGGACCGCCCGTGATGTCGCCCCTTGTGGTGGAAATCTACGGACCTGAATACAAGGGCCAAATCGATCTGGCAAACGAAATCGCGGACAAAATGCGTAACACAGTGGATATAGTTGATGTGGATGACAGCGTCGAATCCGACGTTCAGCGAATTATTCTGAACGTTGACAGGACGAAGGCGAGCCTGTTGGGCATATCTCAGTCTGCGGTCGCCAATGCTATTCAGGCGGGGCTTAGGGGTTTGGATATAGGCTACCTGCACGGTAACAATGTCAAATACGAGATTCCCATCCGGGTGGAATTGCCGAACGCCGACAAGGCCGATTTAAACAGTCTGCTGGCGTTGAAAGTGCGCACTCGCTCAGGAGAATTACTGCCTTTGTCCGAAGTTGTTTCCGTCCGGCGTGCGAATCTGGAAAAAACCATTTATCACAAAGATCTGTTGCCCGTTGTCTTTGTTACGGCGGATATGGCAGGCGATCTGGATAGTCCTTTGTATGGGATGTTCGATGTTTATTCTCAATTTGCTGATTCCGGCAATAGCAGCAAACCGCAACGGCTTTCCGGTCAGCATTTGATCGCTCAGCCGCACAATCCCTATAACTACAGTATTAAGTGGGATGGCGAATGGCAAGTAACTTATGAGACCTTCCGGGATATGGGAATTGCCTATACGGTTGGTATGATATTGATATACCTGCTGGTGGTAGCGCAATTTGGATCCTATCTGGTGCCGCTGATCATCATGGCGCCGATTCCACTTACTATTATAGGTGTAATGCCGGGGCACGCGCTGGCCGGTGCTCAATTTACCGCAACATCCATGATCGGCATGATTGCGCTGGCCGGAATTATTGTACGCAATTCGATTCTGCTGGTGGATTTTATCAATCATCAGGTGAAGTTTCAGGCAATGCCGTTTCAGGAGGCTGTTGTGAATGCCGCCGCTGTTCGCACAAAACCGATTGTGCTGACCGCCCTGGCCGCAATGCTGGGAGCAATGTTTATTTTGGATGATCCGATTTTCAGCGGACTGGCGATATCGCTGATATCAGGGATTTTTGTATCAACGCTGCTGACCCTGATAGTGATACCGATATTGTATTATTCATTTATGCGAAAGCGCTTCGAAGCCTAGTTTTTGAACGACTCCTTACCGCTGATTGTAATATTTGCGGGAGTAAAGGTGGGTTTCGGCACAGGATCTATGAAATCTTGCCGCGGCAGCTGACCGCGGTTTAGTGGAGGTTGGTATGTCAGATCGAAGATTACAGGTATTTCATACCGTAGCCGGTGTCTTAAGTTTCACCAAGGCTGCGGAAATTTTGAATATGACGCAGCCGGCCGTGACCTTCCAGGTTCGCCAGCTGGAAGAAGATTTCAATACCCGCTTGTTCGATCGCGGGCATAATAAAATCAGCCTGACTGAAGCCGGCGAGATTGTTAACAGTTACGCGGAACGCATCTTCGACCTCTATAGCGAAATGCAAGAGTCCGTAAAGCGGCTGACCGGTGACAACACCGGAAATATCACAATCGGCGCAAGCACGACCATCGCGGAATATATGCTTCCGGCATTGCTGGGTGACTTCAAAGAAAGCTTTCCGGAGGTCAAGATTCGTCTTAAAGTGGCTAATACAACCGCTATAGTCACTATGGTCGAGGACAATGCCATTGATCTTGGGATCGTGGAAGGTGAAATTAATAACAAACTGCTGCTGGTCGAGGCCTGCCAGGTCGACAAACTGGTGGTAATCGCAGCTCCGGATCATGAGCTTGCCCGCCAGCCGTCACTCACGCCGGTGCAATTACTCGAACATCCGTTTATTTTCCGTGAAGGCGGATCCGGTACGCGGGAGGTTATCGCCAGCTATCTGCAATTGGCGGGCTATGATGAAAGTCAGCTCAATATTGCCCTGGAACTGGGCAGTACCGAAGCGATTAAAGGAGCAGTTGAGGCGGGAATGGGCATCTCGGTAGTCTCCGAAGCGGCAATCAGTAAGGAATTGAAGCTCGGAACGCTCTGCGCCATCGAATTACAACCGGCCCTGGAACGACAGTTCTCCTTTGTCCGACAACGGCAAAAATTCCGCTCCCGTTTAATGGATGAGTTGTTTCAGTTCGCCCGTGATTATTGCGAAAAACGGATTGGCAGCACTGGCAAGCAGATTGCTGAAGAAACATCACCATAGGACTTTTCAGTATTTCAGTTTATATCGTTCATAATGCGAGGCTCATAGAGCCGACTGGTTGACAGTCAACACCCTTGCGGACTATCGGTATCTGAGTCGGTTAAAATGGGCTGCTGTAGAGCTGAACCGACCCGATATGAGCCGAGACGACAAAAAACTGGCATCTATATGCCGCCAACTGGATCCGCCGTCACGCGAATCACTCCTTGCTTTTGCCGAATTTCTCCTTAGCCGGATGCAAACCCGCAAGGCGGAGGCTGGCCGCCAACACATCCTGTCCCCGGTGCACGAACCTGCGGTGAATAATGAATCCGTTATTGCAGCGATGAAGAGACTTAAACGGTCCTATAAGATGCTGGATACGGACAGCCTGTTTAACGACGCATCGGCATTGATGTCGGATCATGTGATGAATGGCCGGCCGGCTGCATCGGTGATTTCGGAATTGGAAGCCTTGTTCGAACGCTATTATCAGCAGTATCGGGCATCTTTTGAGTTGGAAAAATGATTCAACAAGCTGTGCTAGCATTCCTATATAATGCCGGGTTTTGTAAATCCGAATTCAATTTGATGGAACCCGTCAGATAAAACGATGTACGAGATAATCCGTAACTGGTATTTCCGGAATTTTTCAGATCCGCAGGCAGTGATGTTGTTGCTTGGTCTGATCATCCTTTTCGGCATTGTCATCCTAGTGGGCGATATTCTGGCGCCGGTTCTGGTCGCCGTCGTGATGGCTTACTTGTTGGAAGGCATAGTGAGTGCGATGGAGAGGCGGCACATTCCGCGTGGACTGGCAGCGACGATCGTATTGCTGGCTTTTCTGGTATTCACCATGGCATTGGTATTCGGTGTTTTCCCTTTGCTCTCCAAGCAAGTGACTCAACTGGTGCGGGAACTGCCTGCCATGATAGCGACGGGGCAGGATATGCTGCTGGCCCTGCCCGAGCGTTATCCGGCGCTTTTTACCGAGAAACAAATCAATGATGTCATCGACAATCTGCGTAACGAACTGGGATCCGTCGGGCAGGCTATAGTTTCCTTCTCTATCTCCAATGTTGCCAATATCCTGGTGCTGGGCATATATGCGGTTTTGGTGCCTTTGATCGTCTTTTTCACCCTGAAGGATAAAAAAATCATTCTTGAATGGGCCCGCAAATTTTTGCCGAGCAGCAGTGATCTATCCCTGGCGGTGTGGTTGGAAGTGGATGGCAAAATTGCCAACTATATCCGAGGTAAATTTATAGAAATTTTGATTGTCTGGGTGGTCACCTATGTGACTTTTGCACTGATGCATCTGAATTTTGCGATGTTGTTGAGTTTCCTGGTGGGCATCTCGGTTATTATTCCGTTTGTAGGTGCAGTGGCGGTGACCGTTCCGGTTGCCATTATCGCCTACTTCCAGTGGGGTATAGCAGCGCAGTTCTGGTATTTGTTGCTGGCCTACCAGGTAGTTCAAATCCTGGACGGAAACGTATTGGTACCCTTGCTGTTTTCAGAAGTCGTCAATCTGCATCCGATTGCGATTATTGTTGCGGTGTTATTTTTCGGCGGTTTGTGGGGGGTGTGGGGCGTGTTTTTTGCCATACCCCTGGCGACACTGATTCAAGCAGTGCTTAATGCCTGGCCGGAAGCGAGGGAGCCGGACCATCACCGTAGCTGAAACATCCGCTGGAATGCAAAGAAATTCTGCAGCCGGATGGCAGGGGGTTTCTTCAATCCAGCAGTATCAGGGTTGCCAATCCCAAAAAGGATAAAAGACCGACGACGTCTGTAACTGTCGTTAAGATAACGCCTCCGGCCAACGCGGGATCTATTTTCAGGGTTCTGAGTATGATCGGGATCAAAACACCTGACATCGCGGCCGCGCCCAGATTGGCTAAAATCGCCAGCCCGATCACTATGCCGATTTCATAATCGCCAAACCACCAATAGGTGACTACGCCGACAATACAGGCCCAAAGCGCACCGTTGAGTGCTCCGACCATGATTTCCTTCCAAAGCAGCAACCTTGCATTGGTTTTATTAATCTGGCCGAGCGCTTGTCCGCGAATCACGATCGTGAGCGTCTGGCTGCCCGCAATGCCTCCCATGCTGGGCACTATGGTCATGAGTATGGCAAGCGTGACCACCTTATCCAGTGTATCGGCAAATTGCGCGGTCACCCAGGCGGCGAGAAAGGCGGTCAACAGGTTTACACCCAGCCACAGCGCCCGTTTGCGGCTGCTTTTAAATACCGGAGCAAAGATGTCGTCTTCCTGCTTGAGCCCTGCCATACTCATGACCGATTGCTCGGCTTCGCCACGAATAACATCGACGACATCGTCGACTGTAATTCTGCCCAGCAACTTACCTTTTGCATCGACGACGGCCACTGATACCAGATCATGGTCCTCAAACAAACGCGCCACTTCGAAATCGCTTTGCTCGACATTGACGACAGGATAATCCGATCGCATCACTTCATACACTATAGTGCCGGGGTCCCTGGTCAGCAGTCGTCTTAAGGGCAAGGCGCCCAAATAGTAGCCGAAGCGGTCGACAACGATCAGCCGGTCGGTATGGCGTGACATCTCACCGCGAAGTCTCAGATAACGCAAAACCACATCGAGAGTGACGTCGGCACGCACGGTGATGGCATCCAGATCCATCAATCCTCCGGCACTGTCCTCGGGATAGGAAAGTACGGTTTCCAGCCGCATCCGGTCCTGGTAATCCATATGGTTGAGCAGTTCATGGTTTAACTGCTCCGGAAGTGACTGTACGAAATCCGCCAGATCGTCAAGATCCATATGTTCTGAAATCTGGATCAGATGTTCGGCATCCATATCGCTGACCAGGCTTTCCCGAACTTCATCGCCCAACTTCATCAGCACTTCGCCTTCATTATCCTGGCTGACCATTTTCCAGATCAATTGGCGTTTGCGCGGTGGCTGAGACTCTAACAGATCGGCAATTTCCGCGGGGTGCATTGCCTGCAGTATCGACTTTGCGGCATTGAACGAGCCGCTGTCGATAATCGCAGACACATCTGCCAGATGGTCTTGAGTTTCCGCCGGATCAGTTGGTTTTTCAGTCATGCAAACCCCATCGGCTGTAAAGGATCGAGTAGTTTGAAATGATATCTGCAGAGGGTGGATTAGCCCGGATTTGCAGCGATGTATTATTCCTACTTCCCTATTATAGGTCTAGTACTCTGACCACCTAATTATTTAGGATTCAGAGCTCCCCTGATCGGGCAAGACAAGGCGCGCTCCGCAGGGAATGGCAAGCCCTTTTCAAGGAGTGCATGCCCGATCAGGGGGGCTCCCTTCGGGCCAGCCACAAAGCGCTCATCTGCGTTGTTGCGCTCCCTTGAATTAGCGCAGGCTAGTCCGGCGGTCGCGCGTTTAGCTTCTGAGCGCTTTGTGACTGGCTGCATCCGAAATAATTAGGTGGTCAGAGTACTAGTAGTCCGTCCACTTGATAAGTACGGGTTCAGAGCCGCAGAGCCGTTTCACAGCAAGGCGCTGCTCGCAGACAATGGTTGTTCCATTATCAAGAGCAGCAACGCCGCTGTGGGACGGCTCTGCAGCTCCCTTCGGGCGGGCCTGACTGCGCCCGCAGACTGCGTTGCTATTGCTCGACGTAGCCCAACTATGTCTTCGCAACAGCGCCTTGCTGCGAACGCAGTCAGGCCCGCTGAACCCGAACTTATCAAGTGGACGGACTACTAGCCGGATACTATTAAAAAGCAGGGCTTGTGCCATGGCATCTGCTTGATTTCGGCGAATAAGGTATAGTGTCTGATTTGTGATCTTAATAAGGTTAGGTGTATGGCTTTAGCGGTGCTTATCCACCTGTTGAGTGTGGTCATCTGGGTGGGCGGGATGTTCTTTGCCTGGGTTGTGTTGCGGCCGGCGGCCGGGCAACAGCTTGACGGGCCGAATCGGCTGCGACTATGGAACCAGGTGTTCCGCAATTTTTTCCGCTGGGTCTGGCCCGCGGTTGTGTTGATTCTGCTCAGCGGATACTGGATGATATTCACGGTGTTCGGCGGAATGGGCCGGGTAGGATTATATATTCATATCATGCAGTTGATCGGCATCGTCATGATGTTGATTTATGCCTATTTATATTTTTTACCCTATGCCCGCTTCAGGAAACACGTCGAGGCAGAACAATACAAAGCGGCTTCTGCCGATCTGGCGGTGATCAGACGCATTGTAGGAACCAATCTGATACTGGGTTTGGTGGTCATCGCCGTTGCGGCTACCGGCCGGTATATCATGCCATAACCGGTCCGTTTTAACGGACCCGGTGTGACGACTTCATCATCGACCGGCAAAGACGGGAGAAGAACCATGTTATTCGGCAGCAAGAAAACTGAAATGGTTAGCGAAGACTCTGCAATTAAAGGCAGAGATACTCCTATAACCGTACCGGAATTGCATTATGTCCTGAGGCGATCCATGACGCCCCCCTATCCTGAGGGCGCGGCTATGGTCGATCTGGGTATGGGTTGTTTTTGGGGTGCGGAACGCAAGTTCTGGACGTTGGACGGCGTGTTCACTACCGCTGTGGGGTACGCAGGTGGTTATACGCTCAACCCCGTTTATGAAGAAGTCTGTACAGGTCGCACCGGCCACACCGAAGCGGTACGTGTCGTCTATCTGAAGACTGAAATCGGATTAAATCAAATTCTTCGGGTATTTTGGGAATCCCATGATCCGACACAGGGTATGCGCCAGGGCAATGATGTGGGAACGCAGTACCGTTCCGCAGTCTACCTCTATTCGGATGAGGATATTGAGGTGGCATTGAAGTCTAAAAATCATTATCAACAATCCCTGAGCAGTAAGGGATTCGGCAGCATCACCACAGAAATCCTCAAAGCCAGAAATTTCTTCTTTGCCGAGGACTATCATCAGCAATATCTGGCTAAGAACCCTGCGGGCTATTGCGGTCTTGGCGGTACCGGAGTGAGATTTGCATAGGCTTGTCATACCGTCTTTTGGATCAAACCGTCTATGTTTAATGAATTTCTCGTACCATTCGATGGATCTTTTCAACTAAGCGAATCGGCAACAAAGCCGCAGTTAACTGCCGGACTTGATGAAGGCTTCTACAAGAAGAAGTTAAAAAAGGAAATCAAAAAAATCAGCCGCCTTCAGGAGTTGCTTTATGCGCATGATCAGTTTTCGGTATTGCTGGTTTTTCAGGCCATGGATGCAGCCGGCAAGGACAGCACGATCCGCGCGGTGCTGAGTGGCGTTAATCCCGCCGGCTGTCAGGTCGCATCTTTCAAAAAACCTTCAGCCGAAGAATTGGATCATGATTTTCTCTGGCGCACGACAAAGCGATTGCCCGAACGGGGCAGAATCGGTGTGTTTAATCGCAGCCACTATGAAGAAGTCTTGGTCGTGAAAGTCCACCCGGAATATCTGCAGACCGCGAAATTGCCGGGCGAAGTCGATACAGACGACTTCTGGCGGTATCGCTATCGTTCCATTCGCCATTATGAAGAGCACCTCTCCCACAATGGCATAGTGATTTTGAAATTCTGGTTGAACGTTTCCTTGGACGAACAGAAACGTCGCTTTCTTGCACGCCTGGATAACCCGGACAAATTCTGGAAATTCTCGGCCGGCGACATCGATGAGCGTGCCCGTTGGGAGGACTATATGAATGCCTATGAATCGGCATTAAATCAAACATCGAGGGAATATGCGCCTTGGTATGCCATCCCCGCGGACAATAAACCGTTTATGCGATTTCAGGTAGCCAGAACGATCCGCAAGACCCTGGAAAGTCTCGATATGCACTATCCGCAGGTCGCGCGGGAGGATATTCTGCAGCATGCGGATATCCGGAAAATGCTGGAGTCTCAGTGAGTGCCGGGATTGTGTATTTTTTCCGTTTGTCTGCTGTCCCGTTATTGATACGGAAATTGACAGCATCTTTTACAAATCAATCTATTGTCAAAACCCCGTTCGGCGAGTAAATTGCATTAACCCTATTGTCATTTAACCGAACTAAGATGGCGGCCTGTTGTCACTATACTAATCGCTTATAAGAAGGAATCAATGAAGCCAGCAATCAGTCATGAGCAACGCAGAATCAGACTCGTGCGAATTCCCACCTCAGTGTCTTACGCAGCGGTGATCAACAGTAAGAACGAGGAAATTGAAATTACCGACGAGATGGTAAAAAAAGCCTGTGAGTTGATCGAGAAGGACTTGGTCTTCCCCTTTGCCGGAAACTTATCCCACTAATCGCGATTTCGGTACTCAATCTGATTCGGGATTGAGAGTCGAACCTGTTCGCAAAACCGGCTCAGTCACCGATAATGTTAACAGAGGTGTTGCTGATCACGCCTCCATTGGCATTGTCCACGACTGAAAGCTGGCAACTGCCGGTATTGGTGGCGGATATGGAAATCGTGCTGCCGTTATTGCTCTCCAGGGAACAATCCCCGCCTAATTGCCATGCGTAACTTGGCGTCTGGATTTCCCAAAAGGTGTCTGCAATATATGTCGCCCTTTGCCCCGGTTCCATTTGTTTGAGCCCGCCTATAACGACTCTGGGTGTCACGTTGCTGAAGTCGAAAGAATTAAATTCACCTGTTACCCGGCCGCTTTTACCCGAGTTGTCATTATTGATTACGCTGACTTCAAATTCGTGATCGCTATTACCGACTTTACCCTCCGCGGCTCGTTTCGGCGATGCGTATTGCAAGTGATAGTAACTGTTCGCGTAGCGCCGTAAGGACTCGCGGATTCCGGACAAAACAGGGGATAATTCAGCAAAACTCTCGATACTGAAACTACCCGCGGTACCGATCTGTTCCAGCACGTCCTCATTGATATCTTCGCCGACTCCTATGGTAATCACTTTTTTGTTATCGATCGCACTGAGTGTGTCGGAGAGGGTGCTGCGGCCGGCGGTGTCTGTACCGTCGGTAATCAGAATGACTACGCCGTCGTGTATATTATTGATGCTTTCGCCGGGTTGCCATAAATTGATGGCAAATTCCACCGCACCGTAAAGATCGGTAGGCGTGATCGAAATCGGCAGCGTGATAGCTTCCAGCGCATTGACGATATGTGCCGGGCTGGTTGAAAAATCCTTTATTCTCATGACGCTGTCGTTAAATGCATAAATCGCCACTCTCTGCCCCGAAAACAAACGGGAATTACCGGTCGCCGGATCGCGAATCAGTTCATTTACCGCTTGCTTCATATTAGCGAGATCCGAGATTCTGATGCTGCTGCTGATATCGAGCATCACCATGGTATCCAACACATAGGGCAAAAACTCTCTGCCGATCAGCTCACTGGCCGACTCGTTGGCCGGCAGTGGCTCGTCGTCTTCCTTTATCTGGAAATCACTGGCCGTCAGGCTTTCGATGGGGATGTTGTTTTTATCCCTGGCTTGAAAAAGAACGGAAACCACCGATGGCTGTTCGCTGGTGAAGTCGACCAGATCGAGTTCAACGTAGCTCGGATCTGCGGGAGTATCATCGTTTAGAACCGTACTGCCGCCACCTCCGGCATTGCTGCCGCTCGTATCGATATCACGATCGATTCCGTCGGTACAAGAGGATACTAAAAGGCTGCTCAGCAGAGCTGAAGCCAAGAGTTGTCTTTTCACGAGGGGTTGAGTCTGAATTTTCATTCCAACGGTTTCTTAATCAGCCATGTGGATCCGTAATTGCCGCCAGTGCATAAAATAAAACACAGGAGCGACTACTCCGTCCGGACAATCACTATGAAAGCAGAAACTCGGCCAAAACAGTGCTCCCAGGGATAACGTCACCGGTAGTAGCGCACCTGCACCCACAATCCGGCTTTGCCGGGAATTCTGGCTCGATCTGAATCCGTAATGCTTATCCTGACGGAGTACTCGACCTGTATCATGTAGTATAGCTAGCAATTAAAGAACTGCTGGAATTTCAATTTATGACAACTCTTGATCGCAACAAGCGGCTTAATTTTCTCAATAGAGAACTTTTCGACGAATTAAATTCACAGGCGTGTGCGAGTTCTCGCCGGCGGGCTCACCGAAATCTCCATGAACACGCTGATGAGCCGGTACAACGCCTGCTGATCGCTTTACAGACAGACACTTTTATCAGGGTGCATCGGCATTATCGACAACAAAAACGGGAGCTATTGGTCGTGATTCAGGGCGCCTTTGACTGCCTGATATTCAGTGAAAGCGGGCAGTTGCTTGAACGCCACCGGCTCGGTCACCAAAGTGAACTCAGGGGCCTGGAAATTCCACCGGATGCTTGGCATTCAATCCTGTGCACCCAGCCTGATACCATTGTGCTGGAAATCAAGCAGGGACCTTATATTCCGTCACTGGCCGCGGAGTTCGCCCCCTGGTGCCCCCAAGAAGGAGGAACGGCATCCAAAGGGTTTCTGCAATGGATGAGGGGAGCAAACTGCGGGGATGATTACCTCGCTTGAAGATTATTGTCGGGCAAGATCTACAAAGGGTTTTATCGAAAAATAAAGGATTAAAGCCGTACCGGCCAAAGCGAGCAGATAGATAAACGGATTACGCAGAAACAGGCCCAGTACGCTCACGGCTTCACCCTGTTCGACTTGCTGACGGTAAGCCTCACGAGATTGCTCGCCCAGCCTATGCTGAAATGCGTCGATACAAGCACGGGCTTTTTCCCATTGAGCATCGTTTTTAAGCCAGATGGCGGCTACGGATATGCCCCAGTTTCCGGCCGTGGTTTCATACCACTCAATTCCGTTCTCATCCAGCAGTTCCCTGATTGCCTGGGCTTCGCTGTCGGGGACGTATCGTAAGGGAAATAATAGCTTAGCCATGATTTCTAGCCTGTCGGCGAGAGGGTATTGTTTACCATCTCAGCAGCCTGTATTTTTTTATTGTTTTTAATTTTCTGAGTAAAGATATGTTTCTTTTTTTGGGTACACCATGCCTTTTTATATAGTCTACAACAGCGTCATACATTCGCTTTGATGAGTTACCGTCTCTGTAAGGGTGGTAGAGTTCAATAATCCGTTTGCGTTTTTGAGCGTACTCGTCTGAGCCGGTTAATTGGGCCGCTACTGTCCCGGTTAGCAACCCGGCTTCTCCGATATCGGCCCACTGGATGTTTTCCGATTGACTGTTAAGCGTAATGACCGGTTTGTCGAGCAGTAGAAATTCGTACACCGCCGATGAAGTGTCGCTGATCATCAGATCGGATAGTTGCAGCGACTCGGTAATGTCCCTGTCACGGAGAATTCTGAGCTTGGCCGATTCAAGATGCCGGTATTTATCGAGAGTGCGCGGATCCATCTTGTCGTGAAACTTGACGATCAGCAAGTAGTCGTGAAGCCCGGATAACCGAACGATATGTTCCAACAGTATATCCGCGGAGGTGAGCGAGGGAGAGAAGGTCGGTGCGTACAATAGGATATATTTCGAGCCGCTTTCTTCGAGAAGATTTTTTTTGCGTATCTCGATTTGCGGATGCTGAACAAACAATGTGTCGAGTTTCGACCAGCCGGTTTCGACCACTTCGAAGTCACCGTATAGTTTCGCCGAGTTATTGAATCTTTCGGTAAAATAAGGTCCCTGAGTGAGATAGAGATCGAAGTAATGGCGAATTCTGAAATGACCTTTTTTCTCTCCGGCCAGACCATGAAAGATCTGTACCTTGACACCTGGCAAGAACCAGGGAATTTGGTTACCGGGGACGAAAATCATATCGCTGTCGAATGTCTCCAGGGTCTCAATCGAGCTGGTATGATCTGTATCCGCATAGGGGAAGTCCTTTAACAACTCTTGGGGTAAATACCACAGATAGGCCACGGACTCTTGCCGCAGAACGCGTTCGATCGGCCGCAGGATAGAAAATGCGTAGGGCAGATTGCAAAAAAGAATGGCTTTCATAGACGATTTTTAATGATCAGCTTGGCGCATTACCAGCACTTTATTCCATATTTTCCTTTATTCGCTTGAGAATCTCGAAAGCCTGTTTCAGCTCTGCAGTGTCGATGGCAGCCAGGGTAGTAAGAGCACTTTTCAGTTTTGTGGAACTGATTCCTTCGGTCCGAGGCAAATAAATGACCTGGCAGTGGGTTCTCAAGTCGTCGAATTTTCCTTCCCAGTCGCTGCCCATGACAAAGGATTCAACCTGGTATTTTTTAATATCGCTGGCTTTTTGCTCCCAGTTTTCTTCCGGAATCACTTGATCGACATATTGTATTGAATTCACGATTTCCGCGCGCTGTTCGAACGGGACGATGGTTTTTTTGCCTTTGATTTCGTTGAATTCATCGGTGGAAACCGCGACGATGATCCTATCTCCGTAGGCCCGCATACGTTTTATCAATTCCAGGTGACCGATATGAAACATATCAAAAGTTCCATAGGTAATTACCGGCTTAGACATTTTCTTGCTCCATGGCATCGACAATTCTGGCAGAGACATTTCCATCGATTGCGCCGCAGATTTCCCGGGCGAACTTTAACCTGAGCGCCTGTTTTTCCGACGGATTCTGTAACGCTTTGCGGGTCAACGATAGGGTTTCATCATAGCTGTGCGCATTATCCAGGATTTGCCTGTATTTGTCCTTGGTCGGATCTATGCGTTTTCTGAGTTTCCACGGCATTAGATAATAAGACCACCGAAGCTTTACAAAGCGATTTGAGACCACCGGTCTGTTGAGTGACGCAAACTCGAACATCGCGGAGCTTTCGTCACTGATCATCACATCGCTGATGGCAAACAGAGGCACCAAATCGTAGTCGTCCACACCCAACACCCGACAATTCGGTGATTTGCTCCAAAGCGACAATTTGTCTCTTTGCTGCTGATACTGCCTGCGTTCGTAAGTCAGATAATGAGCTTTCACCAGGATATTGCACTCAGAAAAATCGGCCGGAAATTGATCGCTCATTTTTTCGATCGAGGAAGGAAAAAACGTCGGCGCGTAGAGAAGTGTCTTTCTGCCTGGGTTCAGATTGTATTGTTCCAACACCGCTTGCTTTTCTGCATCCGACATATTGACGATGGGATCAAGTTTCGAAAAGCCAACTTTGCGAAGTTTGTATTGGTGCTGGGGGTACAAACCGGAAAGCCTTTGATGCTTGTAACTGCCTTCGACCAGGTAAAGATCGAAGTACTGGATGGAATCATAGAACCCCATTGATTTTGATCCGATCCCGTGTTCGAGAAAGACCGTTTTGGATGCCAGCGATTTAGCCCGCTCACTGGGATTGGCAAAGAAAGTGAACAGGCACTTCACCTCGGGCAACATATCGGCACCGATCGAATAATCGAGCCGGTTCTCCAGGGCAACTTTCTCCATCAATTCCAGGTTCTGCCGGTCAGACAGGACGTAATGCACCTTATGACCTCTTGCCTGCATTTCCCGGCTGACGGGCAGAAAATGCGGGTAATAGTAAGGGTATGCTACATAGAAGCAGGCAAAATACATGGCATGGATTAAGAATCGGCCCGGGTTCTGAAGTTATCGTATCGGGCGTGAAAATGGGGGTTGGGTGTCCGCCAATCGCCGTAGTGATGGGTGAGATAAGCGTCGTGATCCGAGGGTTTGGAGTAAGTCTTGCCGTTGAACTCAACAGTCGAAAAATCCGATAAGAGTGATACCGGTAGCCTGTGCTTGGCACCCAGTTCATACCAGTAATAATAGTCCTGATGCTGATACATGACAAAGATATCGATCTTTACCAATCCCCTGAGTAACTTCCAGCGATAATTTCTCACACGGAATGCCTGGATATCGCCTTTGGCAAGTATGGCATCTTCCTTTTTAAACAAGCGCGTATAGGTCCGGTAATGTTTGGCATTAATTTCCGGTAGAACTATATCCCGGACTTTTTCCCTGTCCTGGGCGAAGATCGACATATCCATATCCGTGTCCCAGGGGAGCAGGCGGTTTTCCCGGACGATTCCCAACAATGTCCCGAAATCCAGCCAGTAGCGGACTCCATGCTTGTCAAAGCTCTCGATAACATCTTCCAGCAGGCGTACCGCGACCACAGCATTTTTGCCGCTCAAACGGTATTTTTTCTGCTTTTTTCTAGTTCTTTTTTCCATGCAGATAGTCTCTCAGAATTGATAGAAATGCAGCTATGTCTGTATGATCTATATCGCCGATATTGGCTATACGGAATGTATTGAATTTTGCTGTTTTACCTGGGTAGATGGTATAGCCTTTTTCGTAGCAGAAGTCGTGCAGTTCGTCGAAATCGAATCCGTCCAATTCCGGTTCCTCAATCGATGTGATAATACGGGAATGATGGGCCTTGTCCACCAAGTGGCGTAAGCCCAGATTTTCCAGGCCCTCTATTAATACATGCCAGGATCGGCTGTAGCGGGCATAGCGGTTTTCCACACCTTCCTCCAGGCATTCTACAATCGCCTGTTTCAACGCATAGATGGTCTGCACCGGCGGTGTGAATCGCATTTGTCCGGTTTTTCTAAAACTGTCGAACTGGGCATAGAGGTTCAGGTAAAAATTTCTCGGCTTAATCTCCCGCGTTGACTCCAGTGCCCGATTGTCAGATATTACAAATCCGACTCCGGCCATTCCCTGGATATTTTTATTCGAGCTGGCCACCAGATAATGAATATCCTGCTGCTGCATGTTTATGGGTACGGCGGCGTAGGAACTCATCGCATCGACAATCAGCTCAAGGCGGTATTTTTTTGCGATCTTACCCAAAGGCTCCAGTCTGTTAAGAAGACCGGTGGTGGTTTCATTGTGAACAACCGCAATATGGCTGATATTGTCACGGGAGCGAATTTGTTGTTCCAGTTCTTCAAGTGGAATGGGTTCAACGGCGGAACTTTTGAACTCAAGGAAATTCATGCCGTAACTCTCCGCGATCCGGCACATCCGCTCTCCGTAAGCGCCATTGTTGACAATCAGTATTTGCCGCTCATGGGGTACTACCGATGATATCACTGCCTCAACCGCTGCAGTTCCGCTGCCACCGAACAATACCGTCGTATAGTGATCCGTGTCTGCCACCAGGGAAGTGAGGTCTTTCGCGACGGATCTCATCAATTCGCCGAATTCGGTTTCACGCGGGCAGATATCGGGCACAATCTGAGCCGCCTTTACGGTATGGGTCGTGGTTGCCGGCCCGGGGTTTAATAAAATATTTCGTTTAATGTTCATGATCTCGTGCTTGTATTTTGGGGTAGACTAGATTAACGGCACGCTCAAGATGGTTTTCATCGTCGATTTCGCACCAGGCCAGGTCATCTATTTTCTTTACCCGAAAAGGCTGAAGAGCCGAGCTCATCGCCATAACATACTCATAGTCCGTTTTGGGGTTTTCGTGCATGACTTGCTCAAAGCAGTGATTCATATGTTGGAAACGCTCCATTGACACTTTGCTGATACCTACCAATTCTGCGTTGATGGAATCCAGGTCTGCCGCGTTCTTTGAAACTTTTTCCAAAGCATTCGCTTTATCGGTCTGTAAGTATACTTCATCTCCGGAATAGGTTTTTCCACTGCCTAAAATGATATCGGCGGCAGTGTCGTTCAGCAGATGTGCTAATGCATTGCGCTCATACAGCAGATCCGATTCCAGCAACAGGAAATCTTCATTCAGCAAATCACGCATATTATAAAGCGTATACATGCTGCCGGTGGTTTTGTATCGGTCACTTTTGATACAGGATATGGATGCTTCGCTTTCCGACATGTGCTCATAGAACTCGCTTAAATACCCGGTGCCTATGAAAACCTTTTCGATACCGGCTTGCCTGAGCAGTGACAAGCTGCGATCGATCAGCGAATGGCCACCGACTTTGATCAATCCTTTCGGTTGGGCTTCGGTCCGTTGCTTCAGTCTTACACCGAGCCCGGCTGCGAGAATAACGGCTTGTTTAATCATCAATTAATCCCATCAATCGCTCTTTGATCTCATGTGGCTTCAGCTTGGGTCGCCCCAGGCCTTTTTTACTGCCCGGGGAGATACACAGGTGAATAAATGTCAGCACCGTGTCTTGTCTCCAGCGGCCAATCCGCTCAACGAGTTCTTCCAGGGTATGCGTGTGGTAGGCATGCGGATATCCGCATGCGGCAGCAACAGTGGTGAAATCTACATTTTGTGAAAGTGTGGCCTGACCGTCGGTTGAATCGTGGGTATTGTTGTCCAGCAGAATGTGCAGCATGTTGGCCGCCATGATATAGTCGCATTCATTGATCGTGTAGTTGATCAAATCAGACAAAAAACTGCAGGGGACGCCGCTGTAGAAATCATAGCCTCTTGCTTTCAAGGCTTGTCCGAATGCATAGGTATCGAGCATTATCGAGTACCGGGAATCAGCTCAAGAATGTCTTTTATGGGCATGCAGTTGGATTCCGCTTCCAGTGACCTGCCGTCGCGCAGAATCGCCTTGGCGACTTGCATCATCCCGGGGTAAGCGGCTCTGAGCATATGATTGGCATAGATGATGAGGTTTACTCCTCTTTCCGCCAGTTCACTGGTATGTATGTGGTTATAGCTGGTCGGCACCACTACAACGGGTGTGATCTGGTCCATACTCCGGAAAATTTTTAAAATCTCAAAAATCTCGCCGAGTGATTTTTGCTGTGAATGTATCGTGATGCCGTCCGCGCCGGCGTCGATGTAAGCTGTGGCTCGATCGAGCGCATCTTCCATGCCTTTTTCCAGAATAAGGCTTTCGATACGGGCGATTATCATGAATTCTCTGGTAAGCTGTGCACGTTTGCCGACTTGGATTTTACGGCAAAAGTTACCGATTGTATCCTGGGATTGCTCGACATCCTTGCCCAGAAGTGAATTTTTCTTTAACCCGGTTTTATCCTCGATAATGACAGCGCTCACGCTGGTGCGTTCGAGGCTCCGAACCGTAAATTCAAAGTGCTCGGCCTTGCCACCGGTATCCGCATCATAGATCATGGGTTTGCTGGTCACTTCGCGCAGCTCACCTCCGTATTGTTCCAGGATTGTGATTACTTCTTCACGCAGCTTCTTTTGAATGCCATCGATCCAGTCATCGCCGTGAACAACATAATCGGGTTTGAGTTCCAGTAAATTTTGCCTATAGCTCGCTGTTTCCTGTATCAACACGCGGTTAACATAACGGATATTTTCAATTACGCGTTTACGTTTTTCGACATCAAGGTAGGGGATTTCATCATATTCGCCGGCGGCTTTATCGCTGAGCAGACCTACGGTAACTTTCCCCGGTTTTGCGGCCTCCTGTAAAACATCCATATGTCCGGCATGTAGAAGATCGGCGATCACACCAACATCAACTGATTTCATCGGTATCCTTGAACAGGCTCTCAAGCGGGCTATATATTACACCTTGATGACAAGCAATTGGAATCTGTTTCTGGTGATTGAGAACGCCCCCTAGGAAAGCGATGAATCAAACGGTGCATTCTGCTTGACTTCAAAATCCTCAAGTACTTTTTTGGCCGGCGTCCTTAGCGATCTCCTGGCGAGAGTGACTCCTCCATTTGACGGATGACAGACTCAACGGTGATAAGATCCACCACATCGGGATCCCGGACACGCTGCCCCCACTTCACTTCGGAGACGGCCCTGCCGAATTGTCTTTGTATTGCCTGGGGATATAGATTGACCACCGCGTCCAGATCCTTGTAGGGGCCTGAACGCATCGGGTTCGATGTCACGTACAGCCCGATTACCTTCGTGCCTACGGCAGTGGCCATGTGTGCCGGGCCTGTATCTGGAGCGAGGACAAGATCTGCCTTGGCCAGGATAGCGAGCATCTGTTTTATCGAGGTCCGGCCCACAAGATTGAGAATCGGAAACCGAGCCTGTTCACAGATTGACTCAGCCATGACACCTTCTGTTTCGGCGGGGCCGCCGGTTAGAACGACTTGCATGGAATGCACTTCGCTGGCGTAGTCTGCAACACGGGCATAGTACTGGGTGCGCCAGTTGCGGAAGTTGTTTCTTCTGGCGCTGCTGCTCGGGTTGATGACCAATATGGCCTGTGTATCACTGAGATGTCGCCGGGCGTAGGCTTTGGCGCTTTCGGGTATGGGTGGCTGCCAGCGCATAATCCGTTGATGAATCCCTATGCATTCGAGAAAGCCGAAAAATCCGTCCAGTACGTGTTGCCGGGCCTTGGCTTCAATTTCTGCATTGGTAAAAATCCATTGAAAGTCGATTGCCCGGGCCCGGTCAAAGCCCACTTTCAGCGGTGCGCGAACCAGCAGACTTGCCAGGCTGGCCCGCAGAGCCGCCTGCATATGCAGCAGTATATCGAAACGGCGGCCACGCAGTTGCATATACAGATCCGCATAGGCTTTCAGACCCCGCGACTTATCGAATTGGATGAATTCGATATCATCCATGCCTTCAAGTAACTGATATTCAACCTTACCTATAATCCAGGTAATTTTACAATCCGGCCAGCTTTCCTGCAGAGTGCGCACAACGGGTAAAATATGTGTGATATCGCCAAGAGCTGAAAGGCGCAACAGGCAGATTGATTTAGCGGATTGATCAGACAATGTTTTAACACCTCCGGGTGATAGAGTCTAAACGATCGGCTGGTCAATCCAACTATTACGAAGCATCAACAACCGGGCAACCGGGCAATCGGCGATGCTCGGTGACAGTCGGGCACGTGAGATTGACCGGACGCGATTCCGATTGTATCAAACAGAGACAGTGCAAAATTTTGCGAGAGTCCAACATCAGTCGCTCATGAATATTTCCGTAAAACAGGAAAAAAACCGCTATTTGATTTTCCCTCAGGGCGAAAAGTCGGTTCGGACGGAACTGTTTGATGTTTGCTGGTTAGAGACCCAGGGGCTATTGCAGTGGCGGCACAAGGAGGGGCGGGGCGGTGTAGACTTTTTTGGGCGGGACGATGACGAATTTGCACTGCGTGCTTATCGGCGAGGCGGTCTAATCGCCAATTTCTCCAGCCACAGCTATATATGGTCGGGGTTGAAAAACACAAGAGCCTGGCGGGAGCTGGAGCTGTTGCTGGAAATGACCAGGCGGAATCTGCCGGTACCCCGCCCTTATGCAGCTCTGGTACAGAGAACCGGAATGACATACAGGGCGTATTTGATCACCTATCGACTGACCGAGACTCAAACGCTGGCTGAACGGTTAAAACAGAATCCTTTACCCGCGGACCTTTGGCAAGGGATCGGCGGTATGATCAGGCGATTTCATGATCGGCACGTTTACCACGCAGACCTCAATGCCACCAATATACTCATCAACCGAGATCAGGAAACTTTTCTTATCGACTTCGATAAGGGAGGAATCAGAAAAAATCGACGGGGTGGATGGAAATATGACAACCTGAAACGTTTACAGCGTTCATTGAAAAAACAGAAATCGAGGAATCAAAACTTTTATTACTCTGAAAACGAGTGGTCAATACTTTCCCGTGCCTACGCTGATATGCCGTTTGGGGCGCGTGTCTAAATCGAGCAGTTCCATAATTTTCCCGAAATACCGATCGGCCACCCCCGTTTGGCTTTCACATAGCTGTTTTGCCTTGACGGCAAGAGAATGCCTCCTTTCAGCGTTATCCAGTAATATGCAAACCCTGTCCATCAATTCCTTTTCATTAATTATTTTCGTCAATGCAGAGTGACTCTGGAGCAATGCACACTCGTCTTCGAAATTATGCATATAAGGGCCTGTAATAACCGTGACTCCGAGCAGGGCCGGTTCGATCAGATTGTGTCCTCCGATCGGGACCAGCGAGCCTCCCATAAAAACCAGCTTTGCGTGAGCCATAAATGCGGACATTTCTCCCAAAGTATCCAGTAAGTAGACTTTCGTTGTCGGATGCGGTACAGGGACATGGCTCCTCAATTGCACCGAAGGGGTCACCGTTTTCAGCTGTTGAACGATTTTGTGACGCCGTTCAGGATGCCTTGGCGCAATCACGAGCAGCTCACTGCGCTCCCGGTCGATCCATTCACGACATAAACGAAGCTCCTCGTCATCGTGGGTAGAGGCAGCCAACCAATAGGGCCGGTTGATAAACGATTTATTCCCAGAAATGGTGGGTTTTTGATTGGAGAATTTTAAACTTCCCACGACTTGCAGTTTTTGCTTATCCATTCCCAGTTGGAGAAATTTGTTCTTTTCATTTTCACTCTTTGCCAGTACGGCCAGCACGGATCGCAGGCTGCTGCCATAGGTATTGAGCAACCACTTATAACTACCGAGGGTTTTGTTTGATAAACGCGCGTTAAATAAAATAACCGGAATCCGGGTTTGACCGGCACGAAGAAACATTTCCGGCCAGATTTCGGTTTCCATGACCAGCAGGGCTTGCGGTTTGTGGATTTGCAAAAACCTATTGACCGCGAAGCTGTAGTCCAGGGGAAAATAAGCATGTCTGCAATTTTCTATTTTCTTGTCAAGAAGAAGTCTTTTCCCTGTGGGTGTAGTTGTACTGATCAAAATCGGTAAATGCGGAAAGGACTTTCTGAATTTTTCGATTAAAGCACCGGCGGTGTTGATTTCACCAACGGATGCGCAATGAAACCAGAGGGGGTTGCTGATTTCAGATTCCGCAAAACCGAGCCTTTGCAAAAAATAAGTCAACCCGCCATCCTTCACCGCACGGTAAACTGTATACAAAACTATCACGGGAAACATTGCCAGAAATACACATCTGTATAGCGCGATCGTCTTATTATCCAGGCTTGTCATTTATAGGGATTCGGCAATTCTTTTGACGGAGGCTTAAACCGTTTATGCAGCCAGAAATACTGTTCCGGATATTTTCGGATATGTGATTCAAATAATCGGTTCAGTGTCTCCGTATCAGCTTTTGCGTCATTTGTGGGTATATTCTCCATCGGCGGAAATATATACAGTTTATAGGTTCCGGATTCACTGTCTCTGACGGGTAGATAGGGCAATACTCTGGCGCCTGTCATTCTCGCCATTCGACTTGTCCCGGGAGTTGTTAATACCGTCCGTGAAAAAAAAGTGCTGGCGATACCGCCGTTTCTCTTACTTACCGATTGGTCAGGAGAGTACCAGACAATTCCGCCTTCTTTCAGCCATCTGATCATCTTGCGGATATCTTTATTATCGATCATTTCATAAACATAACGGCTGCGCTTATATTTCAATAAGGCCGCATAGAGCAGGTTACGGGGTTCATCGGCAACGGCCTTGATTCGAGGTATCTGGGTGGCCAGCCAGGCTCCGCAAAATTCCAGTGTACTAAAATGCGCCTGTAATAGTATTATACCGTGATCGGCTGCGAGTGCTTTGTCCAGATACTCTTTACCGATTAACTCAAATCGGTGCTCTAGCCGGGACATGGGCTGGAACCACAAGGTGGCCATTTCAGCTATGGTATAGCCGATATGCCGGTAGGAATTGAGCGCCAGACCGTGGCGTTCCGAATCTTGCATTTCCGGAAATGCAAGCCGCAGATTAATACCGCAGATTTTTCGTCTTGATGGAATGAGATAATACAGGCACTGACCTATTCCGCCGGCAATTTTTAACTGCCAGCTGAACGGAAGGCGTGACAAAAGGTAAATAAAGACAAGGCCGATCCAACTGGGCCAGAATGCCGGTGAGGAAAAATCGCGCGGACGAAATTGAGCTTGTTTGTTTTGCACGCCTTGTTCCGGAATCTAAAAAGCAGCCGACAGTGAACTGAGTTCCTGGTCAGGCAAGCAGTTTTCGATTGATCTCTCTAAACCGGGGATGGGTACTGTCCCGCAGCCATTCGTACAACACGGATTCACGATTGGTAATTTGCGCTCCGGCTGCCTGAATACGTCTCAACCCGTTGAATTTATTATGTTCGTATCGGGAGCAGACCGCGTCTTCCACCGCAAATACGGAATAGTCCGATTTTAAGAGTGAAAAAGCCGTTTGCAGAACGCAAACATGCGCTTCTACGCCGCAGATGATAATTTCCCGGCGACCGCTGATTTCAAGGTAGCGGACAAATTCTTTACTATCGCATGCGGAAAAGCAGGTTTTCTCAACCACCCGGCTTTGCGGTGGCCGGGCGTCAAGCAGGGTGGGGTGAGTGTTGCCCAGCCGGTTTGAGTATTGTTCGGTGAACAACACCGGGACCTTCAAGATACGTGCGGCTTGCAATAATCGGCTGGCATTGTTGACTACGCTGGTTGCGTTTTTTCCTTCAATCGTAGCCATGAGCTTTTCTTGAATATCCAGAAAGACCACTAGCGAATTATCCACTGAGCACAACTCAGGGTGAGAAATGTTCACTTGGGATTTAACCAGCCGTTTACCGTTTCCAGATCACCCAGAGTTAAAATTCCCGCGGCTTGCTTAAGATTGAGCGTATTGAGAATGTAGTCATATCGGGCACTGGAATAGTTCGCTCTGGCCCTATAGGTGTCTCTCAGGGATTGTAAAACATCAACCGCCGTTCGGGTGCCGACCTCGAAGCCCGTTTCCGTCGCTTCCGCCGCCACTTGCGTAGACTGCAGTGCCTGTTTGAGTGCTTTCACCCTGCTGATGCCGGCAATAACGCCACGGTAAGCATTGCGCGTTTGCTGTGCTGTACTACGCCGTGCAAGTTCGTATTGTTCTGCAGCGAATTTGGCCTGAGATTTCGCTTCCCTGGTGCGGGAACTGACCAGGCCTCCCGAGTAAATCGGTACATCCAATTGCAGTTGAACCGAGCCGGATTCCGAGTCACCCGTACCGCCGTTTTGTTCGGTTTTTGACATGGAACCGCTTGCCCCCAGGGTCGGGTAATGGCCGGATCTTGCAGACTGAATCTGCTGATTGGCAATTTCCGCGTCGTACTCGGCCACGCGCAGTGTCAGGTTCGAGGTTTCGGCGGTTTCCACCCATTTTTCCACTTCTGCGGGATCGGGCTTTATCAGGGGCGCATCTTCGGTCAGCGCGGAATAGTTTTCGATGCCTTGACCCGTCATCACCCGCAAAGCCTCACGCGCGCTGGCAAGACTGTTTTCTGCAGCGATTTCTTCGGCAACCGCCAAATCGTAGGCGGCCTGAGCCTCTTTGACATCGGTGACCGCAATAAGCCCCACTTCAAAACGTCGCTCCGCCTGCTCCAATTGTTGTTCTATGGCCTTTTTTTCCGACATGGCAAATTGCAGGTTATCCTGGGCGGCGAGAACATCGAAATACACCTGAGCGGCGCGAAAAATCAAATTTTGTTCAGCGGAAGTGAGTTCTGCCTGCGCACGGGCAACACTTAAATCTGCTTGTTTGACAGCGATATGATCGCGCCTGTTGAACAAGGATTGATTGAGTGAAAGCGATATATTGTTGCTGGCGTAGCTGTCATTACGGTCGTCATTGGCATCAACGAGCCCGGTTCTGCCGGATGCGTTGATCTGAGGTAAAAATGCAGCTTTGGCTTGTGATCTGGACTCCAGGGTACTTTGATAGCTGTGTGTTGCGGCCTGAAACTGTGCATCATTTGTCAATGCAAGGTGATATATGTCGAGAAGATCTTCGGCCTGTGCCAATTGAGAATTACCGAAAAGAGTGACGATCGTCAGCATCGAGCTGGCAAGCTGCGCAAATCTCATAGTTTGTCTGTCCAAATTAAATGTGTCCGTAATGCGGAAAAAAAAGCCGGAAAATACTTCCATGGTTGCGTATCCCTATCAGCTGCTGATACTACCTCATGGATTGGTGATAAGGTCATGGCTTTTGTCTGAACAACTACTGCAGGATTTGTGAGGGTTCGACCCAGGTTTCGAACATGATTTCTTCCGACCATTCGGTTTCCGAGACACGGGTGATCAGCACAGCGCGGTGTACCGGTTGCTTGCTGCCACCGACAAATCCGAAGATTCTTCCTTCTATGGCCAACTTGTCCTTGCACGATTGCGGAATTGTGTCTACAGATCCGCTGAACAAGATGGCGTCGTACTGCTCACCCTTGCCACAGAATTTACTGTTATCGGGCGCGTCGATATTAAAATTGCTGAATCCAAGTTCCTTCAGCTTTGACTCTGCCCTGGATGCGAGTTCCTGATCGGATTCAATGCTATCGACATGCCGGCACAGGGATGCCATGCAGGCTGTCAAATAGCCGCTGCCGGTTCCTATTTCCAATACTTGGTCGTTCGGGCCCAGGGCCAGATTTTGTAATATTCGTCCTTCGATATTAGGATTGAGCATTTTCTGACCCTGGCCGATAGGAAGTCGAGTATCGGCAAATGCCAAGGATTTTAGTTCATCGGGCAAAAAATGTTCTCTGGGGATTTCAGCAAGTACGTTTAGAACTCTCTGATCGAGGACTTCCCAAGGGCGAACTTGCTGTTCGATCATATTGTCTCGCGCTGCTTGATAATTCATTGTTTAATTCTCTGATACTAACGGTACTCCGGTCCGGCGCTTATTCTAACCTGAAACGCACTGATTTGCGCGATCTGTGCTCAAGTACACTTGCCCTTTACGGCGTCTTGAAAAATCATTCGATACTCATCGCTGCTGAAAGCGATCGGGTTTGCGCCGGCTGACGGATCGTTTACTGCCATTTTGCCCACCAAGTCGGCTTGCTCCAGATCTATGCCAACTTCCGCAAGGGTATGTGCTATACCCAGTTGCTGACGCAATTCCAGAACCCAACTTAGGAAGGCATTGAACCCGGGCTCCTCCAGTTCAAGCCAGAGACTGAGTCGATTGAGCCGGTCTGATATTGCTTTTTTATTGTGTATCAAGACATAAGGCATAAGGATAGCGTTCAACAGTCCGTGATGAGTTCCATACAGTGCGCCCAGGGAATGCGCCAGGGCATGCATTGCTCCAAGGCCTTTTTGAAAGGCAGTCGCCCCCATGCTGGAGGCGACCAGCATCTGTGTCCGCGCTTCAATATTATTGCCTTCCGAATAGGCCAGCGGCAGATTTTCCTTGACCCGTCTTATACCTTCCACCGCTATTCCCTCGGCCATGGGGTGGTAGAATGGTGAACATAGGGCCTCAAGGTTGTGTGACAAGGCATCCATTCCGGTTGCAGCGGTTATAGCAGGCGGTAGCCCGACAGTCAGCTCCGGATCGAGTATGACAATCGAGGGTAAGATTTTGGGGTGAAAAATAATTTTCTTGAGTTTCCGGTCAGTGTCGGTAATCACCGAAGCTCTTCCGACTTCTGAACCCGTTCCCGCAGTTGTAGGAACAGCGATAACGGATGCCACGCCTTCACTGTTAACCCGTTTCCAATTGTCGCCAATGTCTTCGAAATCCCAGATTGGCCTATTTTGCCCCGCCATAAGGGCGACGGCTTTGGCCGCATCCAGTGCCGAGCCCCCGCCTAAAGCGATGACGCCATCGTGATTTTCCTGGTGATAGGCAAGCACACCCTGCATGACGTTTTGGCCACTTGGATTTGCCTGTATTTGGCTGAATACACGACATGTTAAACCGGCGTCGGCGCAGCTGTTGATTGAGTCTTCAACCATTGGCAGATCTACCAGCCCCGGATCGGTTACTAACATCGGTGCCCGGATCCCAAGCTCAAGGCACGCATCCCCGAGTTCCGCTATTCGTCCTGCTCCCAGTCTGATATCAGTGGGATAATTCCAATTTGCCTGCAAACTGTTCATAGATTCGACTCACTAACTGCCAGTAGGGTTGATGTTCGTCTATCAGGAGTAATTTATATACCGGTTTTCAGATGGTAAGACTTTGGACGCGTCAGCGATTCGTAACCCAGGCTTGAAAGAGTGCAACCTCTTCCGGAGTTCTTTATTCCGGTCCAGGCAAGCGCAGGATCGAGATAGTCGCATCGATTTAGAAATACCGTACCGCAGTCGATTTGGTCCGCAATTCGTTCGCCCGTGTCCGTGTCAGATGTAAACACGGCTGCGGTTAACCCGTACTCACTGTCATTCATCAGCGAGATGGCTTCCACGTCGGAAGAGACTTTTTGAATGCCCACGAGCGGACCAAAGCTTTCCTCGGTCATGACACGCATAGAGTGATCGACATGACTCAGAATTTGCGGAGCCAAATAGGGTGTACCCTGGCGGCTTTGTGGAAAGCGTTTCTCATCAATGTGGATACGTGCGCCTTTACCGATGGCTTCCTGAATCTGATCTCTCACAAAATCCGCGGCAGCGGTTTTGACCAATGGGCCCAGGGTGCTCTTGGGGTCATCCGGCCGGCCCAGTTGATAGTCGTTCACCAAGGAAACAGCTTGCGCGAGAAACTCATCATACAGAGATTCATGTACATAAATTCTTTCTATACCGCAGCAGGACTGTCCGGAATTAAAAAACGCGCCGTCTATTGCCGTTTCAACCGCATAGCCAAGATCCGCATCGGCCCGAATGTACGCAGGATCCTTGCCGCCGAGTTCAAGTCCGATGGATTTGAAATAGCCCGCGGCAGCCCGTTCCACCATTTGTCCGCCGCTGACCGAACCCGTAAACGCAACAAAATCGATGTCATCTGCTGCAATCATGGATCCGGTATCTTGGTGATTAAGATGCAAAAACTGAAAAACGCCGAAAGGCAGGCCCGCGGAATCGAACGCCTCTTTTATACGTTCGGCACAAAGTGGTGTCTGGACCGAATGTTTTAAAATAACGCTGTTGCCGGCCAGAATTGCAGGGACTATGCTGTTAACGGCGGTGAGGTAAGGATAATTCCACGGTGCTATTACAAATGCCACGCCCAGTGCCTGTCTTTTGATGTATCGCTTAAAGCCGGGTTTGTCCACTATATTCAGAGTCGCCAGGCTCTCGTCGGCAATCTCAATCATATAACGGGCTCGTTCTTCAAATCCGTTAATTTCTCCCCCGGCATAAGCTATAGGCCTGCCCATTTGCCAGGAGATTTCTTCGGCGAGACTCTCTTTTTTAGTGATGAAAGCATCGACCATGGAACTGCAGATCGCCTTGCGCGTCGTCAAGTCGGTTTGCTGCCAACGCCGCTGTGCCTCGGAAGCCAGTTTTACGCACTGTCGTATCTGGGATTTGCTGGCAAACGACCGTTCTACATACACAGAGCCGTCCACGGGAGATAGGGTTTGGAATGTTTGGGTCATGGGAACGCTCCACCGAAGATAGAGTACAGGCGCTCTTAACAGGCTCTAAGACTTCGGCCAGGAAATTTTACCGCAGTCTATAAGCTTTTAAGCTGTCTGGGTGAAGGCCAGCTAAGCGGTGTTGGGAGAAGAAACTCCCGGGCTGCCTAAACCAAAAAACGCGGGCCTTCTCGACACGCGTTTTTTAAGGACAGAAGATGGGCGGATAATACGAAACTACGCTGACTTGACGTTGCTGGCCTGTGGGCCCTTTGCGCCCTGCTCGATGTCAAAAGTCACTTTCTGACCTTCCGCCAGAGTTTTAAAACCGGTCCCGTCTATAGCCGAGAAGTGCACGAATACGTCGTCCCCACCACTATCCTGCGCAATAAATCCAAAACCTTTTGATTCGTTAAACCATTTTACTGTGCCTGTTGCCATTTAATTCAAAGCCTCAATATTACTAATTACATGTGCTGCGACTGTTTCAGCAATCAGGTGAGTCACAGCAAATACGTAATTTACCTTGAACAACGACCAGCTTTCTGATGCCGCCCGGCAAGTTTACAAGATACCGCTGAAGTGTAAAAGGTGTTTTGCGATTTATATATCACTGATAGGCAAACATTTTATGTGATCACAATCGGCTGGATCTAAAACAGGGAAAAAGTGAGTTCAACGGCGGCGCAGGGCCTTCCGAGGGCAAACGGTGATCGGTTATCGAATATGATAAAAAATTGACGGATACTGCGACGTGGCTCTTGTGAAATCAGCGTGATCGTCGATAATACCAATTAATGGATTTGCCCCGTTCAGGAGCCATGGTGATTAAATATGAGTTGTATTGATCGCCGGCAAGCATACGCCGTTCATAATCCGGTAGAATAAAAAGTATCGGAGGGGTTATCGGGAATCAGGCGCAGAGCTGAAATTTCCGAAAACTTCGTGCCTCGCTTGCCACTCTGCGTGTATCGTGAAACATTAGTGAGAACCAAAGGGTTCAACGGTATGTTCTGATGACACGGCGCTCTCAGGCGGTTAGGGTTTGAATTTAAAAAAGACTGAAAAGGCGATGTTGACTCGAATTGAAGTGCTACTTGAGAAAGCGCATACCCCCGGCTTTTGTTTTGACAGAAATCGATACTTTATCGATGCGCTGGCGAAATACTCTGATGCTCAATTCTGCCTGCGCCCGTTTTCAGCGGAACTCTTCGCAGCCTTGCGTTCAAGAAATGTCAGGGGAATGTACAACCTTTGGGGGCGCTGGGCGAGTCTGTTCAAAAACCGTAATCTGCCGCTGACTACTGACCATATAGGACAGTACCTGTTTATGTACGACAATCTGTCGGTCAAAGTTGCCATAGACACGTCCGACGGGCGGCATCTGCACGATCAGGACATTCTCAGGTGGAGCGATGTTTACTTTAAGTGCAACTTTTGGCCGATGGTGAACTACCCTGACAAAGTTGTCCCGCTGTTAAATGGCAATGGCACACTATCGCCGGCAAAAATTCGCAAGCTGAAACGCTTGCGCAATCATAAAAAGAAATATGATCTGGTCTATTGGTCTCGCATCTGGGCTACTCCCGAGAGCGGTTCCCAGAATAATGGCGTTGAGCATAATGTTCGATTGTTCGAAGCGCTCGCCAAAGTCGAAGGGAAGATCAATCTGCTGGCGGTTTTTCCGGAAGAAATGAATAACTCTTCGCTTCAAGAGTACCGAAACCGGCTGGATGCCGCCGGAGTTAAATGGCAAAACGGATGGGGCAATATTAATTCGAATATGCTGTGGGACTCATTGGCCAGCGCGCATATTAATTTTCTCAGGCCGGGAAATCATCTTTGCGTCTCATGGCGGATGATGGATTTACTGTGTCTCGGCTCTTGTATAATGGTTGACGGAAATCCATATGCTCAATGGCCGGTCCCTTTAAGGCCCGATATCAACTTTGTCGATGCGGGTTGCGCTATGTCGCCTTATTATGACTTGCCGGATACGAAACAGTATGAAGAAATGGCCGAGCGTGTCTCCTCGCAGATCTCCGATAGGGAAAAGATAAAGCGTATCTCCCTAAACAACGTGGACTATTTCGATCAACACGCTGCCATGATACCGGTGTCTGCCTATATCACCGATGTCGTGACGCAGAAATATCCTGAAATTTACAATGCGTTGCCTGCCGCCTGAATTCCCCGGAAATAATATTATTGTTCACGCGTGATTGCATTTCTTGGAGCTTTTCTGCGTCGTTTTCGGCTTTTATTGGCGGCGGGGTTGTGTCTCTTCGGTCTTCGCCCGGACTTTGTTTTTATTCTTGGGGGCTTGCAGGGTAAGAGTAGTCCGTCATCGATCGCCGATGTCGGAATAACCTGTTTAATGAACTGTTCTATATCTATCAATGAAAAAGCATATTCTTCACAGGCGAAACTGATCGCTTCCCCGGTATTTCCGGCACGTGCCGTTCTGCCGATTCTATGCACGTAGTCTTCAGCATTTTGCGGCAGATCGTAATTGAAAACATGGGACACACTGTCAATATGCAGGCCGCGTGCGGCAACATCGGTTGCGATAAGTATAGGCAAATTCCCTTCGGCGAATTGTTTCAGTAAACGCTGTCGCTTATTTTGCCTGACATCCCCCGATAATGTTCCACAGTGAAAATCATTACCCGTCAGAAAAGCCTCAACATAGTCTGCCGCACGTCTTGTATTAACAAAAACCATGCTTCTGCTGGGAGAATGTTTTCTCAACAACCCGATTAATAATGGAATCTTTTCGTCACTCGATGGATGATAAAGTGTTTGATTAACGCCATCGGCCGTCACTGTGTCATCATCAGTTTTGATATTGACAGGATTGTTCATGTGCTCATAGGCCAGTTCCATAACCCGGTGGGATAGAGTTGCCGAAAAGAGCATGCTGAGTCGTTCCTCCGGGGCAGGCATTCGCCGTATTAAAAAACGGATATCACTGATAAAGCCGAGGTCAAACATGCGGTCGGCTTCATCGAGTACTAGGATTTCGATCTTTTTTAGATTGAACACCTTTTGTTTGAAATAGTCTATCAGGCGGCCCGGTGTGCCGATCAGAACATCTACGCCTGCGGATATTTTGTTTCGTTGCTTTTCATAGTCGGTGCCGCCGTATGCAACGGTTGCGGATAATTCACAGTACTTACCTATCGCCTGGGCATCGTTGAATATCTGTAATGCAAGTTCGCGTGTCGGAGCAAGAATCAGCGCCCGGGGCTGACCGTGGTTCTGAGGGTGATTCAACAGCTGTCGAAACAGTCCGACCAGAAAGGCTGCGGTTTTACCCGTACCCGTTTGCGCCTGGCCGGCTACATCTTTACCGGCAATGATCGATGGCAGGGTGAGTGACTGTATTTCCGTACAATCTGTATATTCCAATTCGTTCAATGCCCGTAAAATGGGTTCGGGGATATCCAATTCCGAAAATTGAATGCTGGTGCTAGGCTGTTTTACATACATGTTTTGGCCGACTATGGTTGATATCTGTGAATATGACTACAAGACTTGTTCCAGAGCTTGAATTGAAGTTTTGGGGAGTGATTCGAATTTGACCGTCTGGGAGCAAATATCCTAAGCCAGGTTGATATAGATATGAACACGGCTTCGCCAATACGCTTAGTTCTCTGTAATCCGCAATGGTCAATTGTACATGCTGATGATGTGATGACGAAACCACTTTAAATTGGAACTTAGTGTCAAAAATCACCCGATTTGCCGGTTGCTGGCGCCGATAAACCGATGGGGCTGGAAGTTTCACGGTCGGCCTTGAAAAGCAATCGCACTTGCGTCCTAAACCGCACTATTCGATAATTCGCCGACCATAGATTGCGATTTTCATTCCGGTACGGCATGGATTTTGACGTTCCAGAGTGTGAAATCGCCGATTTTTCAGCGTTTTCCCGGGAGTTTAGCAGGTGAGTGAAAATATTATTACTGTTAGTGATGACAGTTTTGAGCAGGAAGTCCTACAGTCGGATTTACCCGTATTGGTTGATTATTGGGCAGAATGGTGCGGTCCTTGCAAAATGATTGCACCAATTCTGGAAGAAATTGCGGGCAATTACTCAGATAAGGTAAAAATTGCCAAGCTGAATATAGATGAAAACCCCAATACGCCTCCAAAATTCGGTATCCGGGGCATTCCGACTCTGATGATTTTTAAAAACGGTACGGTGGAAGCCACAAAAGTTGGCGCACTGTCCAAAACTCAGTTGGCTAGCTTTCTGGATGAAAACACTTAGTTAGGTAATTTTTCGGGCTTGGCAGGGGATTGGGCTTAACTCTTGCCAAACACCCGGTCGCTGTATATACTGCGATCCGCAGATGGTTGCTGGATGTGACGGAATACAGGATTAAAAAAATAGCCTCTCGATTTGTCCCCAAAGACAGTTTCGCTGACATCTAGTAATTTCATCCGATCCATCTGAATATAAATCTTTCATAGTTGGCCGTTTACACGGCATTGTCCCTAGATCGCACAACTTTTCATCTTAATTTTTTTAATTTTATCCAAACCAATTAGAAGTTATGAACCTAACTGATCTTAAGCAGAAATCGGCATCCGAGCTGATTGGAATTGCTCAGGAGATGGGCCTCGAAAATATGGCTCGTCAACGTAAACAAGACATTATTTTTTCCATACTCAAAGCGCACTCAAAAAAAGGGGAAAATATTTTTGGCGGAGGGGTATTGGAAATTCTGCAGGACGGATTCGGATTTCTCAGATCAGCAGACAGTTCCTATCTGGCCGGTCCTGACGATATTTATGTCTCACCCAGCCAGATAAGACGCTTTAGCTTACGTACCGGCGATAGTATTTCAGGAAAAATACGGCCGCCCAAGGAGGGGGAAAGGTATTTTGCCTTGTTAAAAGTCGATGAAATTAATTTTGGTCCGCCTGAGAATTCAAAAAATAAGGTGCTGTTTGAAAATCTGACTCCTTTGCATCCGACTTCCCGGTTGCAGATGGAAAGGGGTAATGGCAGCACTGAAGATATCACGGCACGCGTTATCGATTTTGCTGCACCAATCGGAAAAGGACAACGGGCGCTAATAGTGTCACCACCGAAAGCGGGAAAGACATTGATGCTGCAGAACATTGCGCAAAGCATCGCGGTCAATCATCCCGAGTGCTATTTGATTGTGCTGTTAATTGACGAACGCCCCGAAGAGGTGACCGAGATGGAGCGCATGGTCCAGGGCGAGGTGATATCCAGTACATTTGATGAACCGGCCAGTCGGCATGTTCAGGTTGCCGAAATGGTCATAGAAAAAGCCAAACGGCTTGTAGAACACAAGAAAGACGTTGTTATATTGCTTGATTCCATCACCCGTCTGGCCCGGGCTTACAACACGGTTGTACCGTCCTCCGGCAAGGTTCTGACCGGGGGCGTGGATGCAAATGCCTTGCACAGGCCCAAACGATTTTTCGGAGCCGCACGTAATGTCGAGGAAGGTGGTAGCCTGTCAATCATTGCAACAGCACTGATAGATACGGGCTCAAAGATGGACGAGGTGATTTACGAGGAATTCAAAGGAACCGGCAATATGGAGTTGCATCTCGATCGCCGTATTGCGGAAAAGCGTATCTTCCCGGCTATTAATATCAATCGCTCCGGAACCCGCAGGGAAGAGTTGATGATGGATCAGGAGGAGCTGCAAAAAGTGTGGATATTACGAAAATTTATTCATGCTATGGATGAAGTGGAAGCGATGGAATTCTTGCTCGGTCGGCTACAGCAAACCAAAACCAACGCTGAATTTTTCGATGCGATGAAGCGTTGATCGATTGTGGTTCCTGAGAGCCTGTTTGGGATTTTAAGCAGGCTCTAAGTTTGAGGCGTAACTGCTCTGTAGCCTATATCTGTACGGTAAAAAGAATCTTTCCAGGCTATCTTCTCGACCCCCTGATAGGCGTTTCGCTGAGCCGATAATACGTCATCTCCCAAACCGACAACGCAGAGTACTCTTCCTCCGTTGCTGAGAATCTCACCGTCAGTATTTACCGTTCCGGCGTGAAAAACTTTTCGCGAGTCGCTTTCTGCTTCATTCAGACCGGTAATGCTATGCCCTTTTTCGTACTCATCGGGATAGCCGCCCGCAGCCATAACAACGCCCAGCGCGTAGCGATCGTCCCATTCCGCGCTCATCTCATTCAGGCGTCCTTCCGTCGCGGCCATACAAAGTTCCAGCAAATCGGTTTTTAAGCGCATCAGTATCGGCTGGGTTTCCGGATCGCCAAAGCGGACGTTGTATTCCAGTGTTTTGATATCATTTTGATCAGAAATCATCAGGCCGGCATATAAAAAGCCAGAAAATTGTCGCCCTTCGGACGCCATACCCAGAACAGTGGGTTCGATGACTTGCTGCAAAATCTTTTCGTGAAGTTCGGGCGTTACACGCGGGGCAGGGGAGTAAGCGCCCATTCCTCCTGTGTTTGGTCCGTGGTCGCCGTCATCGCGGGCTTTGTGATCCTGCGACGTTGCTAAGGGCAGGATATTTTCTCCGTCAACCATGCAAATAAAACTGGCTTCTTCTCCCTGTAAATACTCCTCGATCACCACACGGTGCCCTGCATCTCCAAAGCGGTTTTCAGCCAGCATGTCCGTCAATGCGCTGAGAGCCTCGGCTTCATTTTGTGCAATGATCACGCCCTTGCCCGCCGCCAAGCCGTCAGCTTTTATCACCACGGGAAAGGAACCTTGGCGGATAAAGTCCGAGGCTTTATCTCTATCCGTAAAGACACCGTAGGCCGCGGTCGGGATATTGAAACGACGAAGAAAATCTTTGGTGAATGCTTTGCTGCCCTCCAGTTGCGCAGCGGCGGCGGTCGGGCCGAATATCTTTAGCCCGGACTCGGTGAACAAATCCACTATTCCTGCAACCAAAGGTGCTTCCGGCCCCACTATCGTCAAATGAATATCCCGGTCCAAAGCAAATTGCTTCAGGGCCTGCAAATCGCTGCTTGCAATATTAATATTTTTAACCTTTTCTTCCCCTTCAGTGCCGGCGTTTCCCGGGGCCATGTAAACTTGATCAGCTTTAGGGGATTGAGCGATTTTCCAGGCGAGTGCGTGTTCGCGGCCACCACTGCCGATAATCAGTATATTCATGAGATTTCCGAGGTGATACGAAATCGTCTATTTTACTGAAGCGGTTGAGGGTGTGAAGTGAAAATGTGATCCAGAATAAGGGGTGGAGCAATCGGTAAGAGTCAAGTACGGGTAAAAAGCGTGTAATTCTTCCTGATTACACGCTTTTGAAATATACCGAGTCTTTGGCTCAAATCGCCAAGTCTTCGACTTTTCCGCCTTTCTTGATATGTGCCGCTACCCACAGAGGTTGACGGCCACGACCTGTCCAGGTTTGTGAAGAGTCTTTCGGATTAGCGTATTTCGGACTCACTTTTCTACCGGTCTTTCTGGACAGCTTCCGGCCTTTGCTGGATTGTTGAGAAAGTAGCAAATCCATTGAAAGACCTTCCGATTCAACCAGAGACTTCACTTTTTTTAGTATTTTATTTGTCTTGTCATTTATGCTTTTGCGTTCTTTTAAAATCTGATCGATTTCAGATTTGTATCCAGCAAGTACTTCGCTGGAGAGTTTATGAAAATTAGGTTTTCTCATATTAATATGCCGTGTCTAAAATTACTGAGGGACTATAATTATAAAAATCTATTTATCAATATCAACAGACTAGTTAGTGATTTTGCTGGTTAATATGTATAAATAAGTAATTTTTAATTTGCAAAATCTTTGCCGAAAAACACATCTCAGTATTAAATCGATAAAAAACCGTCCGAAAGTAATCTGAATTCGGATAAAACAATGCAAACATGACCTACTATGGATATATGGAATTATGGCTATGCTGGTACTCAGCAGTAAGGCATGATTCAATAGAATCAAAACCCGCAAGGACAATTCCTTACATATGGTGGCTCTGTATCCGTCAATATCACCTGGACAGAGTACTAGTCGGCCGGCGCAGTAATTAATATTCGGTTTAATAATACCGGTAGTTGGATTTAAATATCGCGGTTTTTCACTTTATTCAGCCGCTAAAGCGGCAGGGATAAATTTATCCTCGATACAGTCTTTACGATTATTAACATTGTGGTTTTTAACGGACAGCTCCAATCAATTGGACTGATGATTCCGCTTTCCTTAGTATCTTGCCGTTGTCGGAAGGAGTTTTTGAGCAGGGAATAACGACCGAATCGGAAGATAAGATCCAATCAATAGGAGAGCTAAGTAATGGTGGGCCCGGCAGGATTCGAACCTGCGACCAATGGATTATGAGTCCACTGCTCTAACCAACTGAGCTACAGGCCCCGTATTTAATCGCTCCGAAAGCGCGTGCGTATTTTACCCGAAATTAAATTTAAATACCGCCTCATTACAACCGTTCAATATTATATCGGGAACTTTGTTTTAACTGTTTCGATTAGACTTATTCGTTATCTAAAAAACTGCGCAAATGTTCCGAACGGGTGGGGTGGCGCAGCTTTCTCAGTGCCTTGGCCTCTATCTGACGTATGCGTTCACGCGTAACATCGAACTGCTTACCCACTTCTTCCAGCGTGTGGTCGGTATTCATATCGATCCCGAAACGCATACGCAACACTTTGGCTTCCCGTGGAGTAAGACTGGCCAGCACTTGATGCGTCGTCTCTCCCAGGCCTTGGCCTGTCGCAGACTCGACCGGAGACAGTATATTGCCGTCTTCGATAAAATCACCAAGATGTGAGTCTTCATCATCTCCGATGGGCGTTTCCATTGAAATCGGCTCTTTGGCGATTTTCAAAACTTTGCGGATTTTATCTTCCGGCATATCCATTTTTTCCGCCAATTCTTCCGGGGTCGCTTCACGGCCCATGATTTGTAGCATTTGACGGGATATTCTGTTCAGTTTGTTGATCGTTTCGATCATGTGCACGGGAATGCGGATTGTGCGTGCCTGATCGGCAATTGAGCGTGTAATCGCCTGTCTGATCCACCAGGTGGCGTAAGTTGAGAATTTATAGCCGCGGCGATATTCGAACTTATCCACGGCTTTCATTAGGCCGATATTACCCTCCTGAATCAGATCCAGAAACTGCAGGCCGCGATTCGTGTATTTTTTAGCAATGGAAATGACCAATCGCAGATTCGCTTCAACCATTTCCTTTTTCGCGCGGCGGGCTTTTGCTTCACCTATGGACATACGGCGACTGATATTTTTAATTTGCGTCACACTGAGATCGGTTTCATCCTCAATCGCCCGCATGCGTTTCTGAGCGCGTTCAATATCTTCACGGAATTCTACAAGTTTCTGAACATACGGCCGGCCGGACGCGAGTTGATTTTCCAGCCATTGTGAATTCACTTCATTTCCAACAAAACTCTGGATAAATTCCTTGCGCGGCATTTTGCAATGCTTAATACAAATATCCCTTATCGAGTGTTCCTGGGTTTTTATCCGGTCGACCTGGTAGTTCAGGCGTAGGTTCAGTTCCTCAATGAAATTCGGTGTATATTTAAACTCCATGAACACTTCAATGGAGTCTTTTAAAATGGAGGCGAGCTCCTTTTCATTATGAATATCGATCGATTCGATTTGTTTTTTGACTAGCTCAAATGCGGACTTCAATTCCTCGTACCGGGCTTTGACTTCCTCCATGTCCGGGCCGGTGTCGACCGGCGTTTCATCCGTGTCTTCGGCATTGGAATTTTCCGAACGATTATTGTTGCCTTCTGCGTTGGGGGTTTCCTGCGGACGCGGCGGCGGCACGGTGATTTCTTCATTTAAATCAACGAAACCCGACATCATATCGCTCAGGCGTGATTCATCGGAAAATACTGAGGCAAACCTGTCCAGCGTGCGTTGAATCGACGGCGGGTAGCTGGCCAAAGCGTTTAGGGACTCACGAAGCCCTTCTTCAATTCGCTTGGCGATTTCAATTTCACCTTCCCGGGTCAGCAGTTCGACAGTACCCATCTCCCGCATATACATACGTACCGGGTCAGTGGTTCTGCCGAATTCCCCGTCGACCGATGCAAGTGCTGCTGCTGCCTCATCAGCGGCATCTTCGTCCGGGCTGACTGACGAGTCTGATAAAATAAGGCTATCGTTATCGGGCGCGACTTCGCTGACAGTGATCCCCATATCGTTTATCATGCCGATAATTTCTTCGACCTGATCGGGGTCAACAATGCCTTCGGGCAAGTGATCATTAACCTCTGCATAGGTTAAAAACCCTTGTTCTTTACCCTTTGCGATAAGTTCTTTGAGACGAGATTGCTGATTTTGGTTGATTGCCATAAATGAAGTGCGGTTTGTAAAGAATGGGAAACCCAAACCCCTAATTTTAACTGTTGGATTGACCTATGTCTAATTTTTTCCAACTAAATTCCATATTAGCGCTTGATTATTTTCCCTGAGCAGGTTAAAAATGACGCCCTCAGCCTGAGTACCTACAACCGCCCGGAAGTGACAACTCTTGCCATATACATATTATGTGCGGCTATGTTACAGTGGAGTGCGAAAAACAAGAATAACAGCACACAATCGTATTCAGGTGGTTCAACCTGGCATCTATCTTCCCCCGCTAGAATGTTTCTTGTGCCAATGTCATTGATGTATGGCCCGGGAATCAGTATGGTTTTTGGCCCTAAATACCGCTCGGGCATATGACACCGAATTTTTAATTAATCGAAGGGGTTTAACTGCTATGGCTGAACGCATAGAACTTGCCAACGCGATCCGCGTATTGAGTATGGATGCCGTCCAGAAAGCCAAATCCGGGCATCCCGGCGCACCGATGGGAATGGCCGATATTGCGGAGGTTCTTTATAACGATTTTATGCGACATAATCCGGGCAATCCCGCCTGGCCCAACCGCGACCGTTTTGTAATGTCGAATGGCCACGCTTCCATGTTGCCCTATTCAGTATTGCACCTGTGCGGCTATGAGGTCTCGATAGAGGATCTCAAACAATTCAGACAGCTGCACTCAAAAACTCCCGGTCACCCGGAGTATGGCTATTTACCGGGCATAGAAACCACCACAGGACCACTGGGGCAGGGTGTTTCCAACGCGGTAGGTATGGCGCTGGCCGAAAAGGTATTGGCTGCGCAGTTCAACAAGGCAGGTCACACCATTGTGGATCATTACACCTATGTTTTTCTCGGTGACGGTTGCCTGATGGAGGGCATATCTCACGAAACCTGTTCTCTGGCGGGTACACTCGGTCTGGGAAAGCTGATCTGCTTTTATGATGATAATGGAATTTCAATTGACGGAGACGTTATCGGCTGGTTCGCTGATGATACGCCTAAACGATTCGAGGCTTATGGATGGCAGGTGATCAGAGATGTCGACGGACACGACCCTGCAGCGGTCAAATCCGCAATAGAGACAGCCAGAGCGGAAACCGGCAAGCCAAGCCTGCTTTGTTGCAAAACGGTAATCGGCAAAGGCGCGCCAAATAAAGCGGGTGGTCACGACGTTCATGGTGCACCCTTGGGTGAGGAAGAAGTCGCAGCGACACGCGAAAATATTGCCTGGTCTTATGCTCCGTTTGAGATACCGGACTATATATATGCGGGCTGGGATGCGCGGGAAAAAGGCAATGCCTTTGAGAATGCCTGGAACGAACAGTTTTCCGCATTCAAGTCGGAATATCCCGAGGAGGCGGCTGAATTTGAGCGGCGAATGTCCGGTCATTTACCGCATGATTGGGAATCCGCGGCTTCCGAGGCTGTAGCGGCTATAAATTCAGCGGGCGAATCCCTGGCTACGCGGGTTGCATCGAAAAAGGCGTTGGATGCTTTTGCCGCACATTTACCCGAATTCCTCGGGGGATCGGCGGACCTGACGCCGTCGAACAACACCTATAACAGCAGCAGCGTTTATATCAATTCTAACCACGGTCCCGAAACCGATTTCAGCGGGAACTACTTGTCATATGGCGTACGTGAGTTCGGTATGAGCGCCATCATGAACGGAATCGCTTTGCATGGCGGATTTTTACCCTATGGCGCGACATTTCTGATGTTTTCCGAATATGCCCGCAATGCGTTAAGAATGGCCGCTTTGATGCAAATTCAGAGTATTTTTGTCTATACCCACGATTCCATCGGTCTGGGTGAGGACGGTCCGACTCATCAACCTGTGGAACAGTTGCCTACTTTGCGAATGATTCCGCGCATGAGTGTATGGCGTGCCTGCGATACGGTAGAGACAGCGGTGGCCTGGAAACACGCGATAGAATACAAGGATGGCCCAACTTGCCTTGTATTTTCCCGGCAGAATCTGCCGCATCAAGAACGTTCGGATGAACAAGTCGCCAATATCGCCAAAGGTGGCTATATACTACGTGATAGTGATGGCACCCCTGATGCTATAATTATCGCAACGGGGTCGGAAGTGGCGATTGCAATGGAAGCTGCTGAGCAGTCAGAAAAAAATATAAGGGTTGTTTCTATACCCTCTACGGATGTATTCGATGCTCAGAGTGAAGCCTACAAGGAATCCGTCTTGCCGGCTGCGGTAACGGCCCGGGTTGCGGTTGAAGCTTCGATAGGTGACGGATGGTACAAGTACGTCGGTCTGAACGGTAGGGTTGTGTGTATGCAGACCTTTGGCGAGTCCGCCCCCGCCAAGCAACTGTTCGAGGAATTTGGTTTCACCGCGGAGAACGTATTAAACGCGATTAACTGCGTTGATTAGAGCCCGGTCAAGCAATTCGGGCAGACACACGCGAGAGTATTAACGAGATTTGTCTCAGAAAAATTTAGGAGAGTGCAACAATGGCTATCAAAGTCGGTATCAACGGGTTTGGCCGAATAGGACGTATGGTATTCCGTGCCATAACACAGGAGTTCAGTGATATTGAAGTTGTCGGTATCAACGATTTATTGGATAACGAATATCTGGCCTATATGCTGAAATATGATTCGGTCCATGGCCGATTCAAAGGCGATATATCAGTTGACGGCGATTTTATGACTGTAAATGATCATAAAATCCGCCTGACTGCCGAACGCGATCCCGCCAATTTAAAATGGGATGAAGTTGATGCAGACATCGTTATCGAATGTACCGGATTTTTCCTCACCGAGGAGAGTTGTCAGAAGCATGTGGATGCCGGTGCTAAAAAAGTCGTACAAAGTGCTCCGTCGAAAGACGGAACGCCGATGTTTGTATACGGAGTAAATCACGAGTCATATGCCGGTCAAGTTATAGTTTCTGCAGCATCATGCACAACGAACTGTTTGGCGCCCGTTGCCAAGGTGCTTAACGACAATTGGGGGCTCAAGCGAGGGCTGATGACGACTGTGCATGCGGCCACCGCAACGCAGAAAACTGTTGACGGGCCCTCCATGAAAGACTGGCGAGGGGGCCGCGGAATCCTGGAAAATATCATCCCATCTTCAACGGGTGCTGCCAAGGCGGTAGGAGTTGTATTACCGGAGCTCAACGGCAAACTGACGGGTATGGCATTCCGGGTGCCCACATCCGACGTGTCGGTTGTCGATCTTACGGCGGAGCTGGTAAACGAAGCGTCCTACGAAGATATCTGCGCAGCCATGAAAGCGGCTTCGGAGGGGTCCATGGCGGGAACGCTTAAGTACACCGATGAAAAGGTTGTGGCGACGGATTTTCGGGGAGTCAGCGCTTCATCTATTTTTGATGCAGAAGCCGGAATCGCTTTGGACGGCACCTTTGTCAAGGTCATTTCCTGGTACGATAACGAATACGGCTACACTTGCAATATGTTGCGATTTGTTCAGCACGTTGCTTCCCACTGATTGACATTGCACATGCGGACTCAATACACACTCGTATGAAGCAATAGTACCCGCAGATTCAGGCCTTCACTCTTGTGAGGGCCTGATTTTATCCCGGTACTATTACAAGCAATAGCACCGTGGCATTCTACAGATCAATCAACTTATGCCTGTATTCGTACAGACTTTAGATTGATTTGAAATGAGTGAAGGAGCTTAGCTTATGGCCATCATCAAGATGAGCGATTTAGATTTAAACGGCAAGCGCGTACTGATCCGTCAAGACCTGAATGTACCGGTTAAGGACGGAAAAGTCACATCCGATGCAAGGATCCGGGCCTCGTTGCCGACGATCAGACTTGCCACCGACGCTGGCGCGAAGGTGATGCTGATGTCGCATCTGGGCCGACCCACCGAAGGACAGGCGGCAGAAGAATTTTCCCTCGCGCCGGTAGCGAATCATCTCGGTGAATTGCTCGATCGCGAGGTCCGGCTTGCCTGTGATTATTTACAAAATGCCCCTGAGCTCGATGACGGTGAAATCGTATTGTTGGAAAACGTTCGATTTAATGTCGGCGAGAAAAACGATGATGAAGCGCTCGCCAGGCAATATGCCGGATTGTGCGATGTTTACGTTATGGATGCATTTGGAACGGCCCATCGGGCCCAGGCATCCACCCATGGTGTCGGTCAGCAGGCACCTGTGGCCTGTGCCGGCCCGCTTTTATCCGGAGAGTTGGAGGCTCTTGGAACGGCGTTGGATAATCCGGCCAGGCCAATGGTCGCTCTGGTGGGCGGTTCAAAGGTATCAACCAAGCTCACCGTGCTTGAGTCGCTGTCTAAAATCGTTGATCAATTGATCGTAGGCGGGGGCATAGCCAACACCTTTATTGCAGCGGCAGGTTACAATGTGGGAAATTCTCTGTATGAAGAGGATTTGCTCGAAACCGCCAGTCAGTTAACCGCGAATGCACGAAACAATGGCGGCGATATTCCGGTACCGGTTGATGTTGTCTGCGGAAAGGAATTTTCCGAAAGTGCCGAAGCCACTCTAAAACCGGTCGATGAAGTTGCCGCGGATGATATGATTTTTGATATAGGCCCGCAGTCGGCCGCGCAACTGGCGGAAATTATCAAGAAAGCAGGTACTATTGTCTGGAATGGTCCGGTGGGCGTTTTTGAATTTGATCAATTCGGTGCGGGAACCAAGACGGTTTCCATGGCAATCGCGGAATCATCGGGCTTTTCCGTAGCGGGTGGAGGTGACACGCTTGCAGCGGTGGATAAATACGGTATCGCCGATCATGTTTCCTATATATCCACCGGAGGCGGAGCATTTCTGGAATATCTGGAAGGTAAGACCCTTCCTGCAGTCGCCATGTTGGAAAAGCGAGGCAGCGATTCATAAGCAAGGATAGACAAGTACACTAGTGAATTTGGGTATGAACTTCGAATGAGACGAACAAAAATTGTCATTACTTTGGGCCCGGCAACTGACAGTCCCAGAGCAATAGAGGGGCTGATTAATGTCGGTGTGGACGTTTTTCGCCTGAATTTCTCTCATGGAACTGCGGAGGATCACCGAAAACGTGCAAAACTTGTGAGAACCCAGGCGAAAAAGCTGAATCGCGCTGTGGGTATTCTGGGCGATCTTCAAGGGCCCAAAATCCGTGTGAGTAAATTCCGGGAGGGGCCGGTAGCATTGAAAAAAGGCTCTTCGTTTATTCTGGATGTCGCCTTGGATGAAAATGCAGGTAATAAAGATCGCGTCGGTGTGACATATAAGGGGCTGGCGAACGACCTCAATGTCGACGATGTACTGGTACTGGATGACGGAAGAATTGTTCTAAAAGTCGTTTCAATCGAAGAGAAAGAAATCCATACCAAGGTTGAGGTCGGCGGACTCTTGTCCGACAACAAAGGTATTAATTTAAAAGGTGGGGGGTTAACAGCCGAGGCCATAGGGGAAAAAGACCGGCGTGATATTGCCCTGGCAGCGGAACTGAAGCTCGATTTTCTGGCTGTTTCCTTTCCACGATCCGCGGAGGACATACATTTAGCGCGTTCTTTAATCAGGGAGTCTGACGGAAAGGCTTATATTGTCGCGAAAATCGAACGTGCGGAGGCCTTGGGTGAAATTGACGCCATTCTGGAAGCCACGGACGCTATTATGGTCGCGCGTGGCGATTTGGGTGTGGAAATCGGTGATGCTGAGCTTCCGGCGGTGCAAAAGGACCTGATCAATCGTGCCCGTACCGCAAACAAGATCGTGATTACGGCGACACAAATGATGGAATCCATGATCGAAAACCCTATCCCAACGCGGGCTGAAGTCTTCGATGTGGCAAACGCTGTGCTTGATGGAACTGATGCCGTGATGTTATCCGGAGAAACGGCAGTCGGTAAACATCCGGTCAAAGCGGTCCGAGCCATGAGTGAAATCTGCGAAGTAGCCGAACAGCATCCGGCGGCGCGAAAATCCTATCATCGCCTGGATAACGAGTTTGAGGAAGTAGACGAGTCTATCGCAATGGCATCCATGTATACGGCGAATCACCTGAAGGTCAAGGCGATCGCAGCCTTGACAGAGTCGGGCAGAACAACGCGGTGGATGTCCAGAATCAGCTCATTGATTCCGATATACGCTTTGACGCCGCATGAAACAACCTGCCGTAAAGTGACTTTGTATCGTGGAGTTTATCCGGTTTTATTCAAACCGATACACGATAATGTGACCGAAATCAACCGTGATGTCATGAGATTGCTGTATTTACGGGATAAAGCGGAAAAAGGCGATTTGGTGATTATTACCAAAGGAGATGTCATGGGTGTTGACGGTGGCACCAGTTCGATGAAAATTGCCCGGATGGAAGACTGGGTAGAATAAATTGACGAAATACGGACAGGCTCTAACGAATATATTTTTTAATTACAAGTAAGTCCCTGACTAGGGTTACAGAGAGGAGATACCAATGTCACTCATTTCATTACGTCAGTTGCTGGATCATGCGGCGGAAAACAACTATGGAATGCCAGCTTTCAATGTCAATAATATGGAGCAGGTTCAAGCTATAATGCAAGCCGCTAGCGAAACTGAAAGCCCTGTCATATTGCAGGGATCGGCCGGTGCGCGCGCTTATGCAGGGGAGCCTTTTTTGCGCCACTTGATTTTGGCTGCGCTTGAAACCTACCCGCACATTCCAGTGGCTATGCACCAGGATCACGGCTCGGAACCCGCAGTCTGTTTGCGGTCCATACAATCGGGGTTTTCGTCCGTCATGATGGATGGTTCTCTGATGCCGGATATGAAAACTCCGGCGACGTTTGAATACAACGTCGATGTAACACGCCGGGTTGTAGAAATGGCTCACGCCGGGGGCGTGTCGGTAGAAGGCGAGCTGGGTTGCCTGGGTTCACTCGAAACCGGAATGATGGGGGAAGAGGACGGCCATGGTGCCGACGAACAGCTGGATATGGACATGCTTTTAACCGATCCGAACGAAGCCGCGGATTTTGTAAAGCAAACCGCAGTGGATGCGCTGGCAATCGCCATAGGTACTTCTCATGGTGCTTATAAATTTACCAAAAAACCGACGGGCGATGTGTTGCGAATCGATCGGGTAAAAGAGATTCACGCACGGATACCGGACACTCATCTCGTGATGCATGGTTCCTCTTCAGTCCCGCAGGACTGGTTGGCAGTGATTAATAATTACGGAGGTGATATGGGGCAGACCTATGGTGTCCCCGTTGAAGAGATTGTTGAGGGTATTAAACACGGTGTGCGCAAGATTAATATCGATACGGACCTGCGGATGGCATCAACCGGATCGATTCGAAAGCATTTGTCCGAAAATGCGTCGAACTTTGATCCTCGCAAATACCTCAAGGAAGCCACCGCCGGAATGCGAGGCATTTGTAAAGCGCGTTATGAAGCTTTTGGTTGCGCAGGAATGGCATCGAAGATTGCGCCTGTGTCTCTTGAAAAGATGTCCGAGCGTTACGCAGCCGGTGAATTGGATCCGAAGATTACCTGAATCCGAGTTTTCACCTTTGAAAAAAGGCGGTAGTTGCCGCCTTTTTTTATGAACTCAGCAATTCAATTGCTTCCCTGTATTTCTCTATTGTCTTTTGCAGAATTTCTTCGGGAATTACAGGCCCCGGATCGGTCAGGTCCCAATCAAGGGACAGAAGATAATCACGGATAAACTGCTTATCATAGCTCGGTGGATTAACACCTTCCTTCCACTGATCCGCAGGCCAGAATCGGGAAGAATCCGGTGTTAGAACTTCATCCATCAAGGTTAAAGACCCGTTTTCATCAAGACCAAATTCGAACTTCGTATCGGCGATAATGATTCCTCTTTCGGCGGCGTAATCTGCTGCACGTTTATAGATGATTATGCTGATGGTTTGTATCCGTTCCGCCAGCGCATCGCCCAGCAAATCGGCAACCATGGAAAAGTCGATATTTTCATCGTGATCGCCCACCTCCGCTTTGCTGGCAGGAGTGAAAATCACTTCGGGCAATTTTGCTGCGAGTTTTAGTCCTTTCGGAAGCGCAACGCCGCAGATTTTGCCGCTGGCTTGGTAGTCCTTCCATCCGGAGCCAATCAGGTAGCCTCTGACAACCGCCTCAACAGGTATAGCCTTGAGTTTTTTTACCAGCATGGAACGGCCTTCCGCCTGAATAAATTCCTGAGGATCGGGTAATACGTCTTGCAGTGATAATGCGCTGAGATGGTTGGGAATTACATCCTGCATCATGTCGAACCAGAACATTGAAATTGCAGTTAATAACTTTCCTTTTCCCGGCATGGGATTCGGCATGATGACATCAAATGCTGAAAGGCGATCAGTCGCCAGAATCAGTATATGCTGTTCGTCCACTTTATAAATGTCACGCACTTTTCCGCGATAAATCAGTGGCAGGGATTTTATGTTGCTTTCAAAAATGGCTTGCTCGGACGTCATCAATCTTCCAGAGTCGAATCGAAGTTGAAAACGCTCATTTTAACCTGTATGGCCGGTTGTCGGACAAGTGAAGGAATTTTTATCGGCCAATTGCTGGAGTATTGGATAGAAATCCGCGAGAATACACGGTTTTACCGGTGTTGAGGTGCGAAATGGCAAAGCCACTGGTTGGTGTAGTAATGGGCAGCAACAGCGATTGGCCTGTGATGCAGCATTCTGTGGAAACCTTGAAAAAGTTCCAAATACCGTGTGAATATCAGGTTGTTTCTGCGCATCGCACACCGGATCTGCTTTTCGAATATGCCTCCACCGCTCATACACGTGGTATAAAATGCATTATCGCAGGGGCTGGCGGGGCTGCCCATCTGCCCGGGATGCTGGCTGCGAAAACAGTACTTCCCGTGCTGGGGGTACCTGTTCATTCTCGCTATCTTCAGGGCCAGGATTCACTCTACTCAATTGTGCAAATGCCCAAGGGTGTACCGGTCGCAACTTTTGCAATTGGTGAGGCAGGAGCTGTCAACGCCGGACTTTTTGCCGCCCGGATACTGGCGGTAGAAAATTCGTCGCTTAACGAGCATCTGCAATTATTTCGAGAAGAACAGAAACAGGCGGCTCTGGCGATGAAATTACCGCCTTAGAGCCTGTTCAAGACCTGGCCAATTTCGGCGAGTTCGCAGCAGGCGGAAAGATTTTTTGACAGGCTCCTAGGGTCAGAACAGACTTCAACAAACAGGATTCACAATGATTTTACCAGGTGCAACACTCGGCGTAATGGGTGGCGGACAATTGGGTAGAATGTTCACTACCAAGGCTTTGAGTATTGGATACAGAGTTGTGGTATTCGATCCGGACCAGCGCAGCCCTGCAGGTTTGATCTCTTCCTATCATATCTGTGCCCCTTACGATGATGTGCATGCACTGGATGAGATGATTGAATTGTGCGATGCCATCACACTGGAGTTTGAAAATATTCCGCTGCAAAGTATCGAGTATCTTGCTGAAGGTGTCCCTGTTAGTCCGCCGCCCGAAGCAGTCCGTATAGCCCAGGACAGAATACTGGAAAAGTCATTTTTCAGGAACAATAATCTGGCAACAGCGGATTTTGCCCCGATCTACAGGCGTGAAGATGTTCAGCAGGCAGTTGAAGTGACCGGATTGCCTTGTATTATTAAAACGGCCCGGTTCGGCTACGACGGCAAAGGACAAGCGCTATGTCACAATGCCGATGAGGTTGAAAAAGCCTTTGTCAATAATGGCGAAGTCGTTTGCATACTTGAACGGAAAATCGATTTAGCCAAAGAAGTTTCAGTCATACTGGCTTGCGGACGCGATTGCGAGATCTCAGCTTATCCACCCGCGGAAAATACACATATCAACGGCATACTGGATACTACCGTTGTTCCGGCAGAACTTTCCGGTGATCAGAAAAATCAGGTATTGGAGATGGCTAAGAAGCTGGCCGAGTGCCTGAACTATGTGGGTGTACTGGCCGTGGAATTGTTTCTCAGTCGAGCGGGTGACATTTGTATCAACGAAATCGCACCTCGGCCCCACAACAGTGGCCATTACACGCAGGATGCAAGTGATACCTCCCAGTTTGAGCAGCAGGTTCGCATGATGTGTGATTTGCCCGCCGGGTCCACTCATCTGAAGCGACATGTGGTCATGCAAAATATTCTCGGTGATATGTGGGGAGAATCTCCACCGCATTGGGACAAAGTCTTTGAGACCGAGGGTGCTTTTCTTCATTTATACGGAAAGTATGATGCCCGACCCGGACGGAAAATGGGACATGTCAACATAATCGGCAGCAAAAGGAAGGATTTGTTGAAGCGGGCCGAGGCACTGAAACAGTCGATGAAAGCCTGATTATCAATCTGTTAATAAGTTCGCCAATTTTCCGGCATGCGTATTCTGACTCCGGGCATCGTCAAATAAATGGCTTGATTGCAGGCGATGCGAAACCGATATCAAGCTGCAAAGCCGTTCTTCTCTCCCCTTTTATAATCATTTTGATGGTACGAAACTCGCTATTGTGAGTTCAGTAATTCCTGTATTTCAGATCTAAAAGCATTCAAATTGCGAACTGAAATAACCTTGGCTGAACAAAAGGCCAGGAAGGGATCAAATCATTGCACAGAAGGTGAGACAAATGGGCGTAGCGCGTCAAATCGATCAGTATTCAGACGATGGTGTGAGTTTTCTTGAAACCGCCGCGGAGTCGTTGATTTCCCAGGCCAGTGCGCTAACGCGTATCGCCAACAATCTGGGCAGCGAATTCGATGCCGCCGTCAATCATATACTCAGTTGTAAGGGCCGGGTAATCGTCTCAGGTATGGGGAAATCCGGGCTGGTCGGAAAGAAAGTAGCTGCAACCTTTGCCTCAACCGGTACGCCAAGTTTTTATATCCATCCGGGAGAAGCTATTCACGGTGATTTGGGTATGGTTACTTCCGAAGACCTGCTTGTATTAATTTCGTACAGTGGAGAAACCGAGGAGGTGATCAAGCTTTTGCCTTCATTGAAATATTTCGGTAACAAAATCGTTGGTATTGCGGGAGATTCTAATTCAACCCTGGCGCGAGAATCGGACGTATTTATTAAAGCCGATATAGAAAGGGAGGTCTGCCCGAACAATCTGGCACCGACGACTTCCGCTTTAGTGGTTATGGCCGTTGGCGACGCCTTGGCGGTTTCTCTGATCAAGGCTCGGGATTTTAAACCATCGGATTTTGCACAATTTCATCCAGGCGGGCGCCTGGGCAGGAGGCTGCTGGCCAAAGTGCGTGACGTCATGCAGACGGAAAGATTACCGATCATCAGCAGTGACACCACGATCCGTGATGCCATTTTCCGAATGACTTCCGGGCGTCTTGGCCTGGCCATAATTATGGACGACAGGCAACTCAAAGGCATCATCACTGACGGAGATCTGCGCCGGGCTCTGCTTAAGGACAGTTCGATTATGGAAAAGACAGTGGACAACTACATGAGCCCGGTTCCGGTTACCATTTCAGCGGATGCCATGCTAACGGAGGCGGAGACCCTGATGCGCAAGCACAAAATCCGAGTGTTGGTCGTTACCAGTTCCCGAGCACATGACGAGAACGAAGTGTGTGGATTATTAGAGATTTTTTCAGAAGGCGAATAGTTCCATGAAATGCCGCAAACAACCATTGATTACTCTGTTTGTCATAATAAGTGTGCTGTTGTTGCAAGCATGTTCCAGTATAGCGGAACGCAGGCCGGTTAGAATTGATAAATCGGAAGCACTCGATTCGCAAAACCGCCATTCTGATTTGGCGGATCTGCTTGGTGAACTGAATGGCCGAAATCCTTATCGGCCGGATACAAGCCCGGGAAAGGCTGATATTATTTACCGAGTCGTCAATCGCTATACCGCTGCCAGCGGTAAGCAATGCCGTGAAGTGATATTGGAAAACGTCACGGAAGGACGCTCTACCGAGGATCTGATCTGCCGTTCCCATGAGGGGAATTGGTATTGGCCACGGGACGTTATATTCAAATAAGCAAGATGAACCTCTCAGTCAAACATTCCGGTAAAGGAGCCGCTATAGCAGAAGCCCTGGAAATGCAGGGCCGCGTGGTACTGGCAATCATGTTAAGGGAAACCAAATCGCGCTACGGCGAGCACAAGCTGGGGTTTGTTTGGGTTTTGATCGAACCCATTCTGTTTATCGCCGGGTTTGCTGCAATTCGGGCGATAGTCGGATTTAATCCTCCGCACGGCATGGGAGCAGAGCTTTTTATGTTAACCGGCATGGTTCCTTTTTTACTGTTTCGCGGAACCATGCAACAGGTTTCAGGTGCTATTTCTGCCAATAAGGCTTTACTATCCTTTCCGCAAGTCACCACATTCGACCTGATTCTTGCGAGAGCATTGCTTGAATTTGCCACTATAGCATCGGTGTTCTTTATACTTTCGCTGCTGCTGATCGCATTCGGTATTGAAATTCGCATTCAATACCCCTTGCAGTTTTTCTCGGGATGTGTGTTATTGTTTATTATAGGCTTGGGTACCGGTGCAGCTTTAGGTTCTTTGGCCCCATTTGTGCCTTCGGTGAAGCAGCTGTCTCAACACCTTTTTGGTCGCCCCCTTCTGTTTACATCAGGTATTTTTTTTACCGTGGATCAGTTCCCTGAGTCAGCGCAAAATATTCTGCTCTATAATCCATTATTGCATTATATCGAATATGCAAGGTCGGCGTTTTTTGCCTCGTTTGAGAGCCGCCATTATGACCTGAACTACGCCGGATTGTTCGGACTGATCGTACTGGTATTCGGATTAACGGTACATCAGGCTCTGCATAAACGGGCTATGAGCTTATGATTCGGCTGGAAGATGTCTGCAAGTCCTACCACAGCAGATATGGAGCGGTTAATGTTTTGGACAAAGTCAATATTACTTTTCCGAAAGGGCAAAGTGTCGGCGTACTCGGACTTAATGGTGCGGGAAAATCTACATTGGTCAGGATTATCGGCGGAACCGAATACGCTGATTCCGGCCAGGTAATAAGAAACGCAAGAATTTCCTGGCCCATGGGGTACAGCGGCGGATTTGTCGGCAGTCTCACCGGCCGGGAGAATGCACGTTTTGTCGCCCGGATATACGGCGCGGATTCTGATTATATAGAGGAATTCACCAAGGATTTTGCTGAGCTGGGGTTCCATTTTGAAATGCCCTTGCGCAGCTATTCTGCGGGAATGCGAAGCCGGTTTGCTTTATCTGTAAGCCTGGCCTGCGATTTTGAGTTCTATCTGGTGGATGAAACCATGGAAACCGGTGATGTCCGGTACAAAGATAAATTTCGCAGGGCATTCGAGGAACGAAGAGAGCGCTCCTCAGTGATATTGGTTTCCCATAATGAAGTCGCAATCCGGCGTAACTGCGATCAGGCTGCAATATTGCATGCAGGAAAGCTCGATTACTATGATGATATTAACGAAGCATTCCATCAGTACCGCATGTTGAAGAATTTGGCGGCATAAAATTATGAAAGACGTTATGCGAAGTATGCTGATTGTTGTTGGTATTCCAACTCTGATTGCTGCTATCTATTACGGTTTTTTTGCTTCGGAGATATATGTGTCCGATGCTAAATTCGCGATTCGGAGCAACAAATCCGGGGTTAATGTTACCGGCTTTGCCTCCCTGTTTGCAGGCACTGACGCATCCGGTGCCGGCCAGGATTCGGTTGTTGTACAAGACTATATCCACTCTTGGGATATGTTGAATACACTGGAGAAACGGCTTGGATTATTTAAAAGTTTTTCTGCTCAGGAGATTGACGCTCTGGCCAGGCTGAAGCCTGAGTCAACCCAGGAAGATTTTCTCGAATATATGAATGAGAAAATCGAAGTGAACCGGGATGAGACGAGCAATATCATAAGCTTGAGAGTCAAGGCATTTTCTTCCGAACTGGCAAAAGCCCTGGCCCTTGAAGTGATTAACTTAAGTGAAAGCCTGGTCAATCGCTTATCCACTCGAATAGAAAAGGATACGCTGGATATTGCGCGCAAGGAAGTTGAACTGGCAGCAGAGAAAGTTCGGGAAGCGAGCGACAAACTCTCCGCGCTCAGGGACGCCACGACATCCATTGATCCCTCAGCAGAATCAAGCGCAGTGCTTGGAATCGTCAGTGGTATCGAAACCCGGCTTGCTGAGGCACGAACGCAACTAACCGAAAAAAGAGCCTATATGCGTGAATCATCTCCGGAAGTGCAAGGGCTGAAAAACCGGGTCAAAGCATTGAGTGATCAACTGATCAAGGAACGCAGCAGACTTGCGGGTAAGGATGGAGAAACCATGAACGGCCTGATTCAGAAATACCAACCCTTGATACTCGAACAGGAGCTAGCCAGGGAACAGTATACATCGGCACTGGCATCCCTCGAAGCTGCGAGAGTGGAGGCGCAGAGAAAGAAACAATATCTGGTGACATTTGTCTCCCCTGCATTGCCCGATAAGGCCATTGAGCCACGGCGTGTCATGAGTACTTTAACGGTTAGTTTATTTGCGTTTTTGTTCTATTCTGTCGGAGGATTGATGTGGTCGGCTTTGAAAGATCATATCGGTAAATAATTACATCATGATTTGGTCAGAGCTTCTGACAGCTTCCGCGTTGTATATCAATCAGTAATAGTGCCATCGTCTCCGGAACCGCGTTTGGACTGGAAGTTGCTAATTTCAGGAAGAATGAGTGGTTGTTTTTCTGCTAAAAACCTCCGCTGTGTCCTGAGAAACAAGAATGTTCCGTTTAGGGGAAATGAATGCGCAGACTTCTCATCAATCTGAAACTTGCACTATCGGCGTTGTTGCTGCTTACGCAATCCTCGTTCGCCGAAACGGCAGGATTTCAAAGTACGGAAGAAGTTGAAACTCAGTCAATAGAGACAGTGTTGTCGGAAAACGCTCGCTCAAAAAAAAGTGGAAGCCTAAGACCTTTTGCCAGTAATTTATTCAACGGCGCATTCAAACGCAGTCAGGAAGACGGCGTAAATCCGAATTATACCATTACTCCCGGCGACAGAATCGCGGTCAGAATCTGGGGGGCAACCACATTTGACGATTTGCTGACCGTCGATATGCAAGGAAATATTTTTATTCCTACCGTCGGTCCGATCAAGGTTGGTGGTGTCCGCAACAGTCAGCTGAACGACACTGTAACGCGCTCCGTTCGCACAGTGTTCACCGATAATGTCAGTGTGTATACCAGTTTGAACTCTGCCCAGCCTGTTGCGGTATTTGTCACAGGCTACGTAAAGAATCCTGGCCGATATGCCGGAATACCGTCGAGTTCGGTTCTGTATTTTCTTGATAACGCAGGTGGTGTAGATCCGGAGCGCGGAAGCTACAGATCCATCAAAATCATCCGCAACAATAAAGCTATATCGGGAGTCGATCTTTATTCCTTTGTGATGGAAGGTAAGCTGGAAACCTTGCAGTTTCAGGATGGTGATACCATTTTTGTCAGTTCCAAGGCGCGTAGCGTGGCGGTGGACGGTGAAGTCAGAAATGAAAACCGGTTTGAGCTGGAAGAAAAAAACTATAGCGGTAAAGATATAGTGCAACTGGCAATACCGAACACTATTGCAACTCATGTATCCATACTGGGTTTCCGGAACGGGGAGAGATTTGCCCGTTACATGCCGGTTGCCGATTTCTCCGACTTTCCGATTGGCAATGGCGACAAGGTCACTTTCAGATCTGATATCAGCGAAGGCATGATCGTCATCGAGATCGAAGGTGAATTTGAAGGTCAGTCACAATATGTGTTGCCTAAAAATACGCGAATTATGGAGTTGCTGGATTATATCAAGGTTGATCCCAATGAAGCGGAATACGGTTCAATTTCAATCAAACGCCAAAGTATTGCCGAGCGACAAAAAGCAGCTCTGAATGAAAGTCTGAACCGGATGGAATCTGCCTATTTCACTGCTTCTTCACAGACCAATGAAGAGGCATCCATTCGTGCGCAGGAATCGAAAATGATCAGCGAGTTCATCAAACGCGCGCGCACCGTCGAGCCCAATGGAAGATTGGTGCTGGCCAAGAATGACAGGGTCAGCGATGTCCGACTGGAAATGGGTGACATTATCAATATTCCTCAGAAAAAAGAATCCGTAATGGTCAATGGAGAAGTGATGGTTTCACAAGCTGTCCTGTGGGATAAAGACCTTGATATGGAGGATTACATTGCCAAATCCGGCGGATTTACCGAACAGGCAAATCGTGAGTTTCTTTTGCTGGTCAAACAAAGCGGGGAAGTCATAAGAGGAGAAGCACATCAAATCGAACCCGGCGATGAGATAGTTGTTTTACCCAAAGTGCCGGTCAAGAGCTTGCAACTGGCATCTACCATTGCGGACATACTTTATAAAATCGCGATTGCAGCCAGCGTCGCGCTCAATATTTAATCTGGATGTGAGCAAGATGTTTTTCCTTCGTCAGATCTGTGAAATCCCGGTTTCACACGAACCGTAGTCTGGTCTCATTTACAGTCTATTGGCCACGATATGGCAGATCCGAAGACAATTAATTGGCTTTTATTTTGTATATAAATATATTGACGTGTAGGGATGCTTTCTTAAAACAAGGTTAAACGGGCACAAACACATCGCAACAGGAATTCAGATGAAACTGAGAATCGGCAAAAGAAAATCTGCAAACACTGCAAAAGATACTTTTGGTCATATAGACAGTTATAGCCAGGGGCAATTGCGTGGTTGGATAAAAAGAAAAAGTTCTAACGATCCTGTACGATTTAAAGTGTATTCGGGCGGCAGTGTTATCGGAGAAGGGGTGGCGAGCGAATACAGGGAAGATTTAAGCAATGCTTCAATTGGGGATGGGAATCATGGCTTCAATGTCACATTGAGTTCGGATTTCACTATCGCCAAAGGTACGAAGATTTACCTCGTCGATAGTGACAAGAAATGCAAGGTTGCGAGCAATGATTTTGAATTATCGGCTATAGATGATGTCGATACACTGTCGGCCAGTATTATTGAAAAACACTATGAAGTGCGTTTAGAGTCTCAATCTTTTTTATCCCAAACAGCGATAAGTGGAAGATTCGTCGTTGACGGGGATAGGGTGACGGACTGGAGTTCGGAGAAAAAACCCAAGGAGAACCAGTTTTTGGTCAGCGTGCCGATTCCTGATGAACTCTTCGATATGTGTCAACACGTATTTTCACTCGAAGTTGATTCTTGCGATCAAGTATCCGGTGAATCTTTTCAGATATTACATCCCGTCTCTACACCTTGGGATTTTCTAAAAAAATCGGCTACCAGCGGTATCTATAGTGCGCTGGATTGTATTTCCGGGTACAGGTATGAGTCTCTGCAACGTCAAATGCGTCAAGCCGTAAACAGTAATACCGCTTATTGGCTTGAAAATGTCTCAAGGGCACATGGTGTTGTAGTCGAAGGCCATAAGAATAGAAAAGAGTTTCCCGGACTGATCTTGCCCGAAGTCAGCGAACCTGACGTTTCGATTCTGATTCCCGCCTATAATCAGTTTGAGTTAACGTACAATTGTATTGCTTCAATCATTCTGGCGCATAATAAAGCCAGCTACGAAGTGATTTTGATCGATGACTGTTCGGATGATCGGACCACCGAAGCGGAAGATTTTATCAGGAATCTGACTGTTGTACGCAATGAACAGAATCTTCGCTTTCTTCTGTCTTGCAATAACGGCAGCCGTTCGGCACGTGGAAAATATATCACCTTTCTGAATAATGATACTGAAGTGACTTCAGGCTGGCTTGATTCAATGCTATCCGTCTTCAAGCGATTTGAAAATGTTGGTCTGGTGGGGTCAAAATTGATTTATCCGGACGGAAAGTTACAAGAAGCCGGCGGGATAGTCTGGGGAAATGGTCAGCCCTGGAATATCGGAAACAGAGCGAATGCCTACACTCCGGAATACAACTACAGGCGTCAGGTTGACTACGTGTCCGGTGCTTCCATGATGATCGAAAAAACATTATGGGAGGATCTAGGAAAATTTAGTGAAGAATTTATACCCGCGTACTTTGAAGATACGGATTTGGCATTCAAAGTCAGGCAATACGGGCGCAAAGTGATCTATTGCCCGAGATCCGTAGTGGTTCATTTCGAAGGTATGAGCAATGGAACCGATCTTACCAAGGGCGTAAAAAAATTTCAGAATGTTAACTTCCCCAAATTCAGGGAAAAATGGATTCACGCGTATAAAAATAACGGCAGGGTTGGTGAAAAGCTGCATCTCGAAAAAGATCGTGGAATAGACTATCGTGCACTGGTTATTGACTATACTACACCTGACCGGAACCGGGATGCCGGTAGTTACGCCGCCGTTCAGGAAATGAAGCTGTTGCAGAGTCTGGGTTTTAAGGTCACCTTTTTGCCTGACAACCTCGCCCATATGGGTAGAGATACGCAGTTTTTACAGGATATCGGTATAGAATGCCTCTATCATCCATTTGTTGACTCTGTAGGTAAATACATCGCTAAACACGGTATGGAGTTCGATATTGTTTATATCACTCGATATGATATAGCTCGAAAGCATTTGAACGCCATTAAGCAACACTCAGACGCAAAAATCATCTTCAACAACGCAGACTTGCATTTTCTTAGAGAATTGCGTGCCGTCGTTTCCTCGAAAGGAAAGGACTTTACCAGCGCGTTAAAAACCAGGGAACAAGAGTTGGAAGTCATGCGAAACGTAGACGTTACGCTTTCATATAATGAAGCTGAACATGCGGTTATATCTTCACACAATGTAGAAACCGACAACGTATTTAAGTGCCCATGGGTACTGTATCCCAAAACCCGTAAAAAGACTTTCGAACAAAGGTCTGGGCTTGCTTTTTTGGGTGGCTATAATCATGCGCCGAATGTTGAATCCGTGAAGTATCTTGCCAATACTATCATGCCGAAACTGGCAGAACGCGATAGCTCGATAAAACTATACGTGTATGGAAGTGCGGTAAACGCGGAAGTTGCAGCACTAGCCAGCGAAAACGTCGAAATCGTCGGTTATGCCGAACATCTCGACGACGTTTACGAAAACTGCCGAATCTTTGTGGCTCCTCTGCTTTCCGGTGCCGGAATTAAGGGCAAAGTTCTCGAAAGCATGGCATATAGTGTTCCGTCAGTGCTGTCTCCGATTGCAGCCGAGGGGACAGGATTATCAAATGGAGTAAGTTGCCTGATAGCGGAAACGCCGGAAGAATGGGTAGATCAAATCTTAACGCTTTACAACGATGAAACCATGTGGCTAAGAATTGCGGAGAATTGCGAATGCCTCACTTCAAGCAATTACTCCTTTGAGAATGGTAAAAAAGCGTTCAAAAAAATGTTGAATTCGATCGGGATTTTTACTTTAGACAAATCAAACGCGTTGTGGTGTACGCAAGATAGGGATATTACCCATGAGTAATAGAAAGATAATCGTTCACTACCACCTATTCAAAAATGCAGGCACATCTGTTGACAAAATGTTGAAAAATTCTTTCGGTGATGCGTGGACTAACTTTGATCTTCCCACCGGTGGTGCACGAATTTCGCCGGAAAACCTAAAAGGCTATATTGACGAAAATCCGCATTTGCTGGCAGTGTCTTCTCACCAAATCGTACCGCCCGTACCCACCGAGGGAATAGATGTTTTTCCCATTGTGTTTATCCGCGACCCTATAGACAGAATCAAGTCCGCGTATCTGTTTGAGTGGCAAAAACAGCCTGCATTGAATAAACCAAAAGGCAGTTTCGCCAAATATGTTCGGGAGAAACTACAGCAGAGAAGAAGAAATGCAATTGAAGAGTTTCAGGTGCTCAAATTCGCGAATCGCGGATATTCTTCCCACACCGCTAATATTAAGCTCTCTGACGGGCAGTTACTGTCAAATGCAAAAGAATTCCTGGATGGTTTGAGCTGCTTCGGAATTGTTGAGAGTTTTAATCGGTCTATGGACTTGATGGAAACATATCTGCCGGCGGAATTTCCCCGTGTCAGGTTTGAGAAGTCGGTTCGGGCAAATTCCCTTCAGGATCCAGGATTGTCATTGGATGAAAAGCATGAGCAGATTAAGAGTGAATTAGGCGAAGAACTCTTTGCAGAGGTTGTAATGCGCAATCAAAT